>CANRJW010000004.1 GCA_947631035.1 uncultured Bacilli bacterium | reverse complement strand
AATTTATATCATGCCTATCCTATGAAAGAAGAAACAGGAAGTAAAACAGATGCCTATCAATTTAAAATAAGAAATGCATGTGGAGTAGGAGTGGATTATCAAGTAGAACTAGAAGTAGAAGATGTAGAAGAGACAAATAAATTACCATCTAAAGATATAGCAGTAAAACTGGATAGTAATAGTAAGTTAACACTAACACAACAAATGGAAGACAAAGACCAAGAAACATATAAAATAGGAGAAGGTTCATTAAAACCCTATGAAGAAAAAAGTCATGAAGTAAGGATATGGATAGATGAAAATGCAGGAAATGAAAGTCAAAATAAAATATTCAAAAGTAAAGTAGTAATAGAAGCAGTACAAAATGAAATAGCGATATATAGTGAACCCTTATTACAAGGAGCAGACCCAGTATTAGGCAAAGGAATGGTAGCAGTCGAAATAGGAGATAATGGAGAAGTTACCAAAGCAGACCCGACGACAAAGTGGTATGAATATGGGGAAAAGAAATGGGCGAATGCAGTAATCCTTGCTAATGGAAAAGAAGACACATATAAAGCAGGAGCAACAATAAAGGAAGAAGATATCGAAAGTTATTTTGTATGGATACCAAAATATAGTTATAAGTTATTTGACGAAAAGTTAGGAGAATATATTGACCCAGTAAAAGAAGTAGAGGAAAAAGGTTCCACGACTGTTATAGAGATAAGATTTGGCTTAGAAGATACCAAAGATGGCAATAGCAATGAATGCACAACACCAAAGACTTCCGGAAATAAAGGATTATGCAAACAAGGAGATTGGATGACGCATCCAGCATTTCTAGCATTTGGAGGAAATGGAATATGGGTAGGCAAATTTGAAACAGGATATAAAGGAGCAGAAAATACTTCAGGAGCCCAAAAGAATGAAAATGCTCCAGATAAAGTAATCATAAAACCAAATGTATACTCATGGAGAAGCATCCAAGTAGCAAATGCCTATCAAACGAGTTATGGCTATAAAAGAGAATTGGATTCTCATTTAATGAAGAATACGGAATGGGGAGCTGTTGCTTATCTTACTAATTCTATATATGGAAGATGTAATAATACATCATGTACCGAAGTATATGTTAACAATAGTTTAAATTACGTAACAGGTGTGGTAGCAATAAATGGCGCTGATACAGGCTTTTCTAAGGATGAGAGTGAAAATACAATTCCAAAGGAAAACAATAGCGTTTCCTACGTATATCCAACAAGCCCAACAGCAAGTACCACAGGAAATAATTCAGGAATATTTGATATGTCCGGTGGTTCATGGGAATATGTAGCAGGGGCTATGTTAAAAGAAAGTAAAGAAGAAATAGAATTTGGATTGAGTGAAACAATAGATTTAATCGATTCTAAATATTATGATAGTTACCAATATTGGACTGGCCAAACCCATTGGAATCGTCGAATTTTAGGAGATGCAACAGGAGAGTTGGGGCCTATGAATTCTGGATGGATAGGAAGTTCCTTTTATCAAGATTATGCGTATTTTGTTTACAATACGAATCCGTGGTTTTGTCGCGGTGCACTGAATGTGCAACAGGAAAGAAGAGGTTTGTTTGCTTTTTGGGGTGAAAAAGGTGAGACACATAGTAATACTAGTTTCCGTATTGTCCTTGTCCCAACCAATAGTGCTTCATGAAAAGTCTAAAAGAAATAAGAAACTCATGTGGACTATCCCAAAAAGAATTATCGAAGAAAATAGGAGTAACCCAACAACAATACTCACGATATGAAGTAGGAGTTAATAAAATAACACTTGAGATGTACTTGAAAATCCTAAATGCCTGTGGCTATAAACTAAACATAACCAAAAAATGAAAAGCAAATTCAACTATGGAGTTTGCCTTTTTCTTTCTTTTTCTTTATAATACTATCAAGGTGATTTATCATGGATAAAAAAGAATTAATCAATGCTTTAAATTGTTTGTTAGAAAAAATAGAAGATTTAGGGAGGTCTCTTTGACGTATCTAAAAAAGAGGAAAAACTAAAAAATTTAGAAGAACAAACCAAAGAAGCAGATTTTTGGCAAGATATTGATAAAGCAACAAAAGTAAATCAAGAACTTACACTTTTGAAAAAAGAACTCGAACAATATCAAAATCTAAAAAAAAATATTGTGGATAACTTAGAACTTATTCACATATTAGAAGAAAATGATTTAGAAAATTTGACCAATGAACTTCATACGTTAGAAAAAGAAATGGAGTCCTTAGAAATTAGTGCTCTGTTAAATGGAGAATATGACGAATTAAATTGCTATTTGGAAATTCACCCTGGAGCTGGAGGAACGGAATCCTGTGATTGGGCCAGTATGCTTGCTCGCATGTATACACGTTTTTGTGAAAACAATCATTATACTTATGAAATTATTGAAAGTCAAAAAGGAGAAGAAGCAGGTTTAAAAAGTTTTACGATGCATATTAAAGGAATCTATGCATATGGCTATTTTAAATGTGAAAAAGGTGTCCATCGTTTAGTACGTATTTCTCCTTTTGATGCCAATGCAAGACGTCATACTTCTTTTGCCTCTGTTTTAGTAACCCCTGAATACAACCAAGATATTAACATTGAAATTAAAGAAAGCGATTTAAAAATCGATGTATACCATAGTAGTGGAGCAGGAGGTCAAAGCGTTAACACATCAAATTCAGCTGTTCGCATTACCCACTTACCAACGAAACTTGTCGTTACTTGCCAAAATGAAAGAAGTCAAATGCAAAACAAAGAACAAGCTATGAGAATCCTAAAAAGTAAACTTTATGAATTAGAACTTCAAAAACAACAACAAGAACAAAAGAACTTGCAAGGAAATATGGAAAACATTAATTTTGGTAGCCAAATTCGCAGTTATGTACTAGAACCTTATAAAATGGTCAAAGATAATCGTAGTGGATATGAAACAAGTAATGCTTTAAAAGTATTAGATGGTGAGCTTTTACCCGTTATGGAATCCGTTTTAAAAAGTCATAAAGCATAAATATTGCAATTTTGAACTATTGGTTTTACAATAGAAAAATATTAGGTGATTCTAATGAAACAAGTATGGGAATTTTTAAAACAAACAATAGAAAAAGACACAACAATTGTCTTAGGCCTTTCTGGAGGTCCAGATTCCATGTGCCTTTTTAGTCTGCTCCTTCAATTAAGAGAAGAATATCGCTTAAAAATCATTGTAGCGCATGTAAATCACCATGTGCGAAAAGAAAGCGATGCGGAAGAAATCTTTGTCAAACAAAAAGCAAACGAAACGGGTTGTATTTTTGAAAGTATCTCTCTAAATTTTGCAAATTCCCTTAATTTTGAAGCAGAAGCTAGAAAAAAACGTTATGACTTTTTTAAAGCAATTCTAAAAAAATATCAAGCCCACTATTTAATGACCGCCCACCATGGGGATGATTTAATAGAAACAATTTTAATGCGTATTTCAAGAGGAAGCAACTTAAATGGATACGTTGGTTTTTCCAAACTCACCAAATACAAAGAGTATACTCTAGTAAGACCACTTGTTTATGTAACCAAAAAAGATATTTTGGACTTTTGCCAAAAAGAAAATATTTCGTATTGTATCGATTTTTCCAATGAAAGCGATTGTCATACTAGAAATCGTTATCGCAAAAATATTCTACCTTTTTTAAAACAAGAAAACCAAAAGGTCCATTTAAAATATTTAAAATTTAGTGAAGAAATGAATTCCATTTTAGAATACTTACAAAAAACGACAAGAGATGCCTTGACGAAAACTATGAGTTTTGATAAAGTAAACTTGCACGAATTAAATAGGTTAGAACCCATTATAAAAAAGCGTGTCATTGAATATATATTAAAGGAAGAATATCAAGATGATATAGATAAGATTCAAAGTGTTCATGTTGATTCTATTTTAAAACTCTGTGATTCTAAAAAAGCAAATGGAAGTATAGATTTACCTTTAAATAAAAAAATAATAAAAGAATATAATTTACTTTATTTTGCTCATAAAGAAACAATTTCTAGAGAAGAATATATATTAGAGAATGGTATTTGTTTAAACGAACAAGAAAAAATAATCAAAATAGCCAGTACAGACATTGAAAAAAGCAATTACATATTAAGATTAAATT
The DNA here is from genome assembly GCA_947631035.1 of uncultured Bacilli bacterium. Taxonomy (GTDB): domain Bacteria; phylum Bacillota_I; class Bacilli_A; order RF39; family UBA660; genus MGBC108787. Next base: position 52,937 of record CANRJW010000004.1, on the reverse strand, counting down.
CTAAAGAAATAAAACTTCCTTTAAAAGTGCGTACACGAAAAATAACGGATCGTATGCAAGTTAAAAATATGGAGGGAGAGAAAAAAATAAGTAAAATTTTTATTGACGAAAAAGTACCTTTGCGAAAAAGAGAAAATTATCCTATCGTCGTAGATAGTAATGAAACAATCTTATGGCTTCCGGGATTAAAAAAATCAAAGTTTGATAAAAATAAAGATGAATTTTATGATATAATATATAAGTATGAAATAAAGAAGGAGGATTTTAATGAAAAATAATAATAATACAATTAAAAATTTATTTCCTTACTTAGTATTGATAGTTGTCATTTTTTTTGTACTAACCGTTTTAAATTTTGGTGGTTCAATTAATCATAGCTTAACAACTGGAGAACTTTTAAGTGAATTAGAAAAGAGTAATGTTACAGAAATAACAATTACCCCAAAAAGTAATGATTCTGTTTATTATATTGAAGGAAAACTTGCGGATTATAAAGAAAAAGAAAGTTTTTCTGCAAAAGTAGTAGAAGAAGATTTAACAGAGATTACTAATTATGCCAAAGAACATGATTTGAAAGTTTATGAAACCAACAAAGACCCGGGTTCTGTTTCCTTGGTTTATATAATTATTAATTTCTTACCATTGGTTTTAATTATAGGAACTTCTTATATTTTAATTACAAAGATGGCAGGAAGTAATAAAAATTCGATGGATTTTGGTAGAAGCCGTGCAAAATTATCCGAAGATGGCGGAACAACAAAGTTTAGTGATGTTGCAGGACTTAAAGAAGAAAAAGAAGAAGTTTCCGAACTAATTGACTTCTTAAAAAATCCGAAGAAATTCCAAAAATTGGGAGCAAGAATTCCTAAAGGCGTCTTATTAGTAGGCCCTCCAGGAACAGGTAAAACATTACTTGCGAAAGCGGTAGCTGGAGAAGCGAATGTGCCATTCTATTATATAAGTGGTTCTGATTTTGTTGAGTTATTCGTGGGTGTTGGTGCAAGTCGTGTCAGAGATATGTTTAAAGAAGCTAAGAAAAATGCCCCATGCTTAATTTTTATCGACGAAATTGATGCCGTAGGTCGTCAAAGAGGAGCAGGACTTGGTGGAGGTCATGACGAACGTGAACAAACCTTAAACCAATTGTTAACAGAGATGGATGGATTTGGTGCTAACGAAGGAATTATTATCATTGCAGCAACCAATCGACCAGATGTTTTGGACCCAGCCCTTTTAAGACCAGGGAGATTTGATAGACAAGTTACGGTTAATTTACCAGATACCAAAGAACGTGAAGCAATTTTAAAAGTACATGCCCGTAATAAAGTTTTAGATAAAACTGTAAGTCTTGAAAATGTCAGTGCTAGAACTCCAGGATTTAGTGGAGCAGACCTTGAAAACTTACTTAACGAAGCAGCACTTCTTGCGGTAAGAAAAGACGAAGAAGCAATTACAATGGACGATATTGACGAAGCAACCGACCGTGTTTTAATGGGACCAGCGAAGACAAGTCGTAAGATTACAGATAAAGAAAAGAAACTCGTAAGTATTCACGAATCTGGACATGCAGTAATTGGTATTAAGTTAGAAGATGCCAATGAAGTTCATAAAATAACGATTATTCCTCGTGGTATGGCTGGTGGATATACCATGATGCTTCCAAAAGAAGAAAAAATTTCTGTTATGACCGAAAAAGAACTACTTGCAACGATTACTGGTTTACTAGGGGGTCGTGCTGCTGAAGAATTATTCTTAGGAGAAATTACCACAGGTGCAAGTGACGACTTTAAAAAAGCCACGAACATTGCTCGTAGTATGGTTTCTGAATATGGTATGAGTGAACTTGGTCCAATGCAATATGAACAAAAAAGCGAAGGAGTCTTCTTAGGAAGAGATTATAATAAAACGAAGAATTACTCTGATCAAGTTGCATTAGAAATAGATAGAGAAGTTCGTAAAATTATTGAGAATTGTTATAACGATGCCAAAAGAATCTTAAGTGAAAATGAAGATTTAGTTATGACCCTAAGTAAAGCATTAATTGAAAAAGAAACCTTAACAAAAGAAGAAATTGAATCTTTAGTAACAACCGGAAAAATTGAAGAAGACTTAGAACCTTTAAAAGAAGACGAACCATCTTTATTGAAGTTAAGAGAAATAGCCAAAGCAAATAAAATAAAAGGCTATACAAAAATGACTAAAGAAGAATTAGAAGAAGCTATACAAGACTTAGATAAATTAGAGTAATCTAAGTCTTTTTTATATACTGAAAAAAATATGTAAAAACGTAAAGTTTTTTCGGTCAACTGAAAAAAGTATATAAAAACGTAAAGTTTTTTCAGTCAACTGAAAAAAGTATATAAAAATGAAAAGTTTTTTCACTTAACTGAAAAAAATTGATAAAAATAGCTTTGATAGAATTAAAACTGTAACTTATTTTAAAGAAGCAGTTTTTTTCTTGTCCTGAATAATTATTTCTAAGTTAAATTTTTTAGCAATTTCTAATAAAAGTTCAACATCATAATTTCTTTGACCATACTCATAAAATTGAATCGCATTACGCGTTCTTTTTATTTTCTTGCCAAATTCCTCTTGAGTTAATCCACTATTCTCCCTTATAAATTTAATTAATTCATTGGCTTTATAATGATTTGCAATAAGTTTCACATTGCTCACCTCTTGACAAGCATACAAAATGTTGGTATTCTTTTATAGAAAATACCAACAAAATGTGGTGTGAGGTGAACAATGAAATTAAAAAAGTTTAACAAAAATAGAAAACAAAAAAATATTATATTTGGATTTATAATAGCACTAGTAGTCATAATCGGAGGGATAAGGCTAATCGCAAGTTTTGCTATGTATGAAGAAAAACAAACCTTTGATGTGTTAAAAGGAACAGTACCAGATTTTAATAAGGCAGATATAAAACTTGCTATTACTTTAGATGGAGAACCGACTGACGAAATACCACAACAAGAAGAAGGTATATACTATAATGTGGAAGTGGAATGTGATAATGATGCAGTAGGGATATGGAACTATAATAAATGGAATATAGAAGTAAGTAACTTTAAAAATGGTACGAAATGTAATGTTTCATTTCAAAGCTCTGAGGTTAGTAAGAATAATACTGTTATAGATGGAGATATAACAAGAGTAACAAAATCCTTTCATTTAACATCAACAGTACTTGGACAAAGTTATATTAGAACTACTACATTTGATTTTTCAGATATTGAGGGTTACAAAAATTTAACAGAAAATAATTTTATTGCTTATGAACAAGGAACAATCAAATTAACAAATTTGGGGTGGTTTGAAGGTATGGTAAGAGGTCTTACATATAATAGTAATAATGGAATAGTTACAGTAAGTTATTACTTTAATACAACAGACAATTTGCAAATGGTTGGTTCGTCTGGTGAGCATTACTATAATATTGTCTGCGTTTGCGTTTATTCTTGAGTGTAGTTAGAACTTGTCATTTATCAAAAAATTTAATATAATCAAAATGTAAGTGTTACCGAAAAGGTAACGCTTACGTAAGGTAAGCGTTATATCAAAAGAGAAAAACTCTAATGATATATCGTTTTTTTTACACTAATTGTAGTATAACTATAATTAGCATAATTATAATAACGAGTAAAACAACAACAAGTAATTGAAGTGCTTCTTTCGTCATAACTACTCACTCCTTTTTGCCCTTTCAAAAACCAAAACGATTCCCTAGTAAGGAAGAAAGAAAATGGATAGTAAACGCTCCTTTTCGGTAACGGTGAGTTATTATAAAGAAAACATAATATATTTCAATAGATTCGACAAAAGATGTCAAAACTTTCTCTAAAGGAGATTGTCAAACCGATAAAAAAAGTGTAGAATTAAATTAAGATATGGAGGAGAAAGAGAAATGAATAATTTCAAAAAGAACCTCCCAACCAAGACAAATAGTCGTCTGGGGGGGGGGTATATTAGATAATAATAAGAAACCAGAGGACTTAAAACGGTTTAACAAAAATAGGAAACAAAAAGGAATTATAATAGGAAGCATAATAGCAATAGTTTCTATAATCGGAGGTATAAGTTTATACCGAAGTTTTGCTATGTATGAAGAAAAAGCTTCTTTTGATGTTTTAAAAGGAACCGTACCTGAATTTTATAGTGATGTAACCTTTGCTTTAATAGTAGATGGAGAAGAACAAAAAGATATACCAAACCAAGAAGATAACTATGCAGTAGAAGTGAAATGTGATAAAGGAAAAGGAATATGGAAACAAGAACTATGGGGATTAGAATTAACCGAAATAAAAGAAAAGAAAGTAAGATGTAACATAGAGTTTACCACACTAAAGCAAAATAAAACCATTGATTTTGATTATACCGGAAAAGAGGAAGCCATCAGTTTACCAAAAGGAAATTATAAATTAGAAGTATGGGGAGCTCAAGGTGGAACAGATAATAATACAAAAGAAATAGGAGGATTAGGAGGCTATTCAGTAGGAACTTACAATATTGAAGAAAATGGAATCCTTTATATCAATGTAGGTGGACAAGGAGAAAGTGGCAGTGAAAAAGGACAAGAAGATAAAATATATAAAGGAGGTTATAATGGTGGAGGCAATGGAATAATTGCATCTACTAATGTCCGTACAGATAAAATGCTCGTCTCAGGTGGTGGAGGAGCAACCCATATTGCTCTAGTAACAGGATTATTATCCACATTAGAATCGAAACAAGAATACATTTTAATTGTTGCTGGAGGTGGTGGTGGAAATGGCGGTATAGCTCACAATAATCCAGTTTCTGGAGGTTCCGGTGGTGGAACTATGGGAAGTAAAGGAATTAATCCGGTTAATACCGGTACTGAATATATGGGAACTGGTGGAACGCAAGACAATGGCGGAAGTGATTACACTTTTCCTAGTGTCGAAGAAGGTCAAGGAAAATTTGGACAAGGAGGGTCGGCTGTTAAAGACCCAGCGAACGACGGAAAATATTCTGATGGTAATGGAGGCGGAGGTGGCTTCTATGGCGGAGGTGGTAGTAGTCGTTTCCATGCAGGTGCCGGAGGAGGTTCGGGATACATCGGAAATGAACGCCTTACTAATAAAGAAATGTGGTGCTACAACTGCGAAATAAGTGAAGAAACTAATCTTAAAACGAGTACCACTACTGAAACAAGCGCCGAAGCAAAAAGTAATACTCCGAAACAAGGCCACGGCTATGCCAAAATCACTTACTTAGGCCAATGATATTTGAAAATACTAACAAAAAGGTTAGTTTTTTTCATTAAAGATTTAAAAACTCTATTTTTTGATATATAATGAAACTTATAAAAGAAGGTTAATAATATGTTCAAAAAAGTCGTTCAAAAATGTTGGAAAATGCTCAAAAAATATTTTGTAGATTTTAAATATTTTGGTTTTAAAATAGCCAATTTAAACTTTATTTGTGAGTTTTCCATGCTTCCTTTTTTGAAAAATAGAATGGATAAAATTTCGGATAAAAAAGATTACTATATCAATCAATTTTTAACATCCAAATTTGATTACTTAATAAAAGAATTTCAAGACAAAAAATTAGAGAATAAAAAAGGCGAAAAGATTATTTGGTGTTTTTGGTATCAAGGAATGGAAAACGCCCCATTACTAGTGAAAAAATGTTTTGCAAGTCTTAAGAAAAATGCTAAGGGCTATCAAGTTGTCTTAATTACTAAAGAAAACTACTCTTCTTACGTAAAGATTCCCCAATTTATCATTGAAAAAGTCGAAAAGAAAATCATTACCCTTACGCACTTTTCTGATATATTAAGAGCGGGATTATTAAAAGAACACGGAGGAATTTGGGTCGATGCAACCATTTACTTCACCACCGATATTTTTAAAGAATTTAATGACAAAGCTTTTAATAGTACCATTTTACAGAATAGTAACCTCCATTGTACTGGGTATTTTATGGGTGGAGGAATCAATAACCTATTTAATTTTCTATATACTTTTTTTCTCGAATATCATAAAAAATACGACGTTCTTATCGACTATTTTCTAATTGACTATGTATTAAATATTGCTTATCACAATCTAGAATATTGCCAAGAAGCCATGGATAAAGAAACAATTGAAAATCCCAATAAATATCTTTTGACCTCTAAATTTAATTCAGAATATGAAAGGCCCGAATACCAAAAACTTATGCAAAGTGCTCCCTATTTTAAATTAAGTTATAAACGTAAATACGATTTAAAAACCAAAGAAGGCAAACAAACCAATTATGCCTTTTTCATAAAATCATAAATTTCTTTTCGGAATTTATTCCTTTTTAACCATATTTTTTGTATAATAAAAATACAGATAGGGTGGATAATTTATGGATTACTTAGAAAAATTAAATGAACAACAAAAGATGGCGGTAATGCATAAAGACGGACCATGTTTAGTAATTGCAGGGGCTGGAAGTGGAAAAACCAAAGTTTTAACAACCCGTATTGCCCATTTAATTCACGAAGGCATATCTTCTTGGAATATTTTAGCCATTACATTTACCAATAAAGCCGCAAGAGAAATGCGCGAAAGACTAGATGTTTTAGTTCCTGACCATAACGTTTTTGTAGGAACATTCCATTCCTTTGGTTTACGTATTATTAGAGAAAATTATATGTATTTAGGACTAGAACGTAACTTTACGATTTTAGATAGCGACGATATTTTAAGTTTAATCAAAAAAATCATGAAAGACAAAGGAATCAGCAAAGAAGAATGTGCTCCCTCTTATATTCGAAATCGTATTAGCTTTATAAAAAATGAAATGCTAAGTCCAAGTGAAATTGAAAAGTTTTTTAATACTGAGCCAGAACAAATTGCTTATGAAGTCTATAAAGAATATGTAAAAGTTTTAAAGAAAAACAACTCGGTAGATTTTGACGACCTCTTACTTCTTCCTGTAAAACTATTTAAAGAACACGAAGAGGTTCTAGAGCATTACCAAGATAAATTTAAGTATATTTTAATTGACGAATACCAAGATACCAATGAGGTTCAATATCGCTTATCAAAATTACTAAGTAGTAAACATCATAATATCTTTGTTGTAGGAGATCCTGACCAATCCATCTATATGTTTCGAGGAGCCAATTATAAAAATATTTTAAACTTTGAAAGAGATTATAAAGACACCGAAGTAATTGCTTTAGAAGAAAATTATCGTAGTACAAAAATGATTCTCGATGCGGCCAATGCAGTAATTAAAAATAACCAAGACCGTAAAGAAAAGAATTTAAGAAGTAATAAAGTATTGGGGGCAAAGGTTCAATATTTACGAAGCAACGACGAAAAACATGAAGTGACCATGTGTATTGAAGAAATTAAAAAATTATTAGAAGAAGGCTACAAAGAAAAAGACATTGCGATTTTTTATCGAACCAATGGTCAAGCCCGTATTGTAGAAGAAATGTTTATTAAAAACAATATGCCTTATAAAGTCGTTGGAAGTTACTATTTCTATCAAAGAAAAGAAATTAAAGATTTGATTAGTTACTTAAGATTGATATTGAATCACCATGACGAAGTAAGTTTACGAAGAGTCATTAATGTTCCGAAAAGAAAAATTGGCCCAACAACCATAGCTTCGATTGAAAGTGTGGCAAGTGCCCAAGGAATTTCCATGTTCGACGCGATTAGTAAAGGAAAAGAACTTGAGTTTAAAGATTTAATTCTAAAATTAACCAAAGAAAGTGAATCTTTATCTTTAACAGAATTAATTGATTTAGTATTAGAAGAAAGTGGTATGAAAAAAGAACTAATGGAAGAAGATACCTTAGAAAATCAGTTAAGACTGGAAAACTTAATGGAATTTAAAAGTATTACAGCCTCTTTTGAAGAGCGAACAGGTAGTGTAAGCCTAGAAGATTTCTTAGAAGAAATTAGCTTAATCGCCGATATGTCAGAACATAAAGAAGAAGGAAATGCAGTCACATTAATGACCATTCATAGTGCCAAAGGTCTTGAATTTGATGTCGTTTTCTTAATTGGTATGGAAGAAGGAATATTTCCTCATATGAATTCCTTAATGGAAAAAGATGGACTAGAAGAAGAACGAAGACTGATGTATGTAGGAATCACTAGAGCTCGAGACCTTCTTTATGTTACCAATGCCAAAAGAAGAATGCTTTATGGAAAAGAAAGTATGAATCCCCCAAGCCGTTTTATTGAAGAAATCGGGGAAGATTTACTTGAAAAAAATACCGAAATGGAAAGCATAAAAGACGATAAGAATTTTAAAATAGAAGAGATGTACACAAAAGAAGATGTTTCCTATACACCAGGAGATGTCGTTCTACATGAATCCTATGGTAGAGGGGTAGTTGTGGATGTAGATAAAATGCTTATAACAGTAGCTTTTAATAATAAAATAGGAATTAAGAAATTAATGAAAAATCATAAAAGCATAAAAAAACTATAAAAAAGAAAGGATTTGATTTTATGGATTTAACATTGGTTGTTATGGCTGCCGGAATGGGGAGTCGCTTTGGCGGACTAAAACAAATTACACCGATTGATGAGGAAGAAAATTTTATCATTGATTATTCGGTATACGATGCCATACGTGCGGGATTTAAAAAAGTGGTATTCGTGATTAAAGAGGAAAACTTATCTATTTTTAAAGAAACCATCGGTCGTCGTATTGAAAATAAAATAGAAGTTTGTTATGCCTTCCAAAAGATAGAAGACATTCCCATTTCCCTAGATATAAGTAAACGTGAAAAACCTTGGGGAACGGTACAAGCAATCCTTGCTGCCCAACCATATGTAGAAGGCTCTTTTGTGGTAATTAATGCCGATGACTTTTATGGAAAAAATGCCTTTTTAGCCGCCGCAAAATTTTTAAGAGAAGTAACCACTCCCTATACGTATGCCAATATTTCCTATGAATATGGGGTGACCAAAAGTTTAGAAGGCGCTGTAAAACGTGGAGTTTTATCTTTAGATGGCGATAAAGTAACTTCCATCATTGAATGTAGCATTGGGTATGAAAATAAAAAAGTAATAGCAAGTCCCCTAAACGGAGACCAACCCTTTGAAATTAAAGAAAGCCATCCGGTTTCTATGAACTTCTTTGCTTTTCAAAACGATTGCTTCCTTTTATTAGAAAACTTTTGGCAAAAATATTTTGAACAAGAAAAAGAAACCATCCTAAAAAATGAAGTGTTGCTTCCGGAATGTTTAAAAGAAAATATTGAAAGTGGCAAAATTACCATTTTAAATCAACCAAGCGATAGTGTATGGCTTGGAATGACTTATCGAAGTGATTTAGAAAGTGTTAAAAAATCAATTGAATACTTAAGAAAAAAAGGTGAATATAATATACCTTTATGGGAGGACGAAAGTGGAAAAAATTGAAGCACAAAAAAGAATAGAAGAGTTACGAAGTATTTTAAATCAAGCCAATTATGATTATTATGTGTTAGATAATCCGCAAATTACCGATCAAGAATTTGATAAATATTTAAGAGAACTGGAAAATTTAGAACGTGAATTCCCTGAATTTGATAGTGATACCTCTCCAACCAAAAGAGTCGGAGGAGAAGTGATTGACCGCTTTAAAAAAGTAAAACATCAAATTCCCATGCTTTCTTTACCAGATGTTTTTGATATCACAGAAATAGAAGAATTTAATACTCGAATTGAAAAAGAAGGAGTAAAACCAACTTATGTTTGTGAAGAAAAAATTGATGGTTTGAGTGTTTCTTTACATTATGAAAAAGGCCATTTAATTTTCGCCGCGACTCGTGGAGATGGAATTACCGGAGAAGATATTACCCATAATGTAAAAACCATTAAAAGTGTCCCTTTGACCTTAAAAGAACCGATTGATATTGAAGTACGTGGAGAAATTTATATGCCCAAAAAAGTCTTAGAAGAAATCAATCAAAAAAGAGCCAAAGAAAATCAACCACTTTTACAAAATGTCCGTAACGCTGCCGCAGGTTCCATAAGACAATTGGATTCTAAAATTGCGGCGGAAAGAAAATTAGATACTTGGATTTACCATTTACCTAATCCAGAAGATTACGGAATTAAAACCCATAAAGAAGCCTTAGATTTTATGGAACGCTTAGGATTTAAAGTAAACAAAAATGCCAATAGAGTCGTGACAGGAATTAAAGAAATAGAAGAATATATTAAAGAAAAGACCGAAAAAAGAAGCAGTTTGCCTTATGAAATCGACGGGATAGTCATTAAAGTCAATTCTTTAGAATCCCAAAAACAACTGGGCTTTACTTCCAAGTACCCCAAATGGGCCATTGCCTATAAATTTCCTGCAGAGGAAGTATTAACAACACTACGTGATATTGTTTTTACGGTAGGTAGAACAGGAAGAATTACCCCGAATGCTGTTTTAGACCCTGTAATTGTCATGGGTTCAACGGTCAAAAGGGCCACTTTGCATAATGAAGATTACGTTCTAATGAAAGATTTAAAAATTGGAGATATCGTCTCAATTCGTAAAGCTGGAGATGTCATTCCCGAAGTAGTCGAACCAAAAAAAGATAGAAGAACAGGAAAAGAAGTAGACTTTCAAATGATTACAAATTGTCCGATTTGCGGTAGTATTCTAGAAAAAAAGAAAGAGCAAGTAGACCATTATTGTATGAATACAGCCTGTCCTGCGAGAAAAAGTGAAGCCTTAATCCATTTCTGTAGTCGTAAAGCCATGAATATTGACGGACTTGGAGATGAAATTGTAGAAGATTTATTTAACTTAGGTTTCGTTAAGAAAATCCCTGATATCTATCGTCTTTCTGACCACAAACAAGATTTAATTGAATTAGAAGGATATGGAAATAAAAGCGTGGATAATTTATTAAATGCTATAGAAGATAGCAAAGGAAATAGTTTGGAACGCTTACTTTTCGGTTTAGGGATTAGTGGAATTGGCGATAAAACAGCGCTTTTGTTAGTAAAGAAATTTAAGAGTATGGATGGATTCTTAAATGCCCAATATGAAGATTTTGAAAATATTTATGATATTGGTCCCATTCTTGCCCAAAACCTCTACGATTATTTTCATGATTTAGAAAATATTGCTCTAATTGAAGAATTAAAAAGGATTGGAATCAACATGAATTACTTGGGAGAAAATGAACGCCATCATGACCTAATTAGTGGAAAGCGTTTTGTTCTCACAGGAACACTTTCCTTCACTGACCGTGATAGCTTAAGTAACTTACTGATTTCTTATGGTGGTTCAACCTCTTCTTCTGTAAGTAAAAAAACCGATGTTGTCATTGTCGGAGAAAATCCCGGCAGTAAATATGATAAAGCAAAAGAGTTAAATATTGAAATATGGGATGAAGAAAAAATAAAAAGTATTGTGGATAACTTATAGCAATACTTTTTTGCTTTTTAAAAGTGCGGAAATGGATTGTTCTTAAAAAACTAGCAAAAGTGCATATTATGTAGTATAATAAATGTACCTTATATGAAAGAGGTTGGAATATGAATAAATTTAAAAAGTTTTGGGTTGAAAATCGTGTGTTATGTGTCTTATTTATCATTGTTGTCATTTGCGTATGTCTAATTTTAGGCGTCTGTGTAAAATACTTTTTTGGCTCTTCAAAATCTAGTTATGGAGATCGTTTAAATGGCATTGAACAAGTAGAAGTAACCGAGGAAATCAAAAACAATTTTATTAATAAAGTGAAAGAAGACGAAACAATAGTAGAAGCTTCTTTAGATGTAAAAGGAAAAATTATCTATATTACTTTAAGTTTTAATGAAACCGTTAAACTAGAGGATGCCAAATTAAAAGCCGAAGCATCTGTTTCTCTATTTGAAGAAAAATACTTAAATTTTTATGATTTGAATTATGTTTTAAAGCAAGTTGCAAGTGGAGAAAATAGTGGCTTTGTCCTTATGGGAGCTAGAAATGTTCATGGTAGTGGACTTATTTGGAACAATAATATCGATGCAACAAAGAGTGAAGAATAGTAGGTAGTGATTATGAAAAGTAAAAAGAAATATTTTATTATTGGAATCGTTTTAGTATTAGCAATTACAGCAATTATTAGTACAATAGCTCTTTATTTCACCGATAAAGGTCGCTTAAATGTGACAGAAAAAAGATATTTAGCGGATAACTCTACCGTAGTACAAAATATTGATATCTTAAATAATATCGATGTCTTTGGAAACAATGGTAGTGGTGTGTTCTATGATTTCTTAGAAGATTTTTCACAAGAATATGGAATGAAAACCAATCCAGTAATCGTCGAAAAAGGAGACAATACCAACAATGTCTATTTTACCGTAAGTAATACTTACAATGACGAAGACTTTGTTTTCTTTAAAAGTCATTATGTCTTAGTAAGCAAAGAAACCAAAAATTACAGTCAATTAAGCCATCTTGGCAATCAAAAAATTGGTATTTTGAGTGAAAATTTAAGCTACATAACGTCTTATTTAGAAAATCAAGCTTTAACCATTGAATCTTTTAATACCCAAGAAGAATTAATGAACGCTTTTAATGAACAAAATGAGATAAATTACATGATTGTACCCCTTGAAGAAAACATTGCTACGATATTAAAAAACAATTACTATATTTCTTATCATTTTAGTGATATTCCTTATTACTATAAAGTAACAGTCAGTAAAAATAGAACATTTGGTGCTATTTTAGAAAAATACTTTTTAAAATGGAGTGAACACAATTTGGAAAAATCTTATCGTGAACACTTATTTAAATTATTTAATGAATCACTTGGTATATCTTTAACTGAGATTGATGCAATGCAAAGTATTTCTTATAATTATGGATTTATCAGCAACAGTCCTTACGAAATATTAACCGGAGAAAATTATGGTGGAATTATCGCCCAATATTTAAAAGAATTTACCCTATTTACGGATACGGAAGTTAAATTTACAAAATATAAAAACATTAACAAATTCCAAAATGCTCTTAAAAATGATAAAATTGATTTCTACTTTGCTTTCTATAATGTGGCAAATAACTATAACGCCGTTTCTTCCAATATTCCAATTCGTTTTAGTGTTCTTGCTGACAAAGAAGACCCAACAGTTGTCAATTCTTTAAAATCTTTAAATAATTTAACCGTTTATGTAGAAGATGCAACAGCTCTATATGATTATTTAAAAAGCAATACCAAAATAAATCTAAAAACATACAAAAAAGAAAGCGAATTAAAACGTTTAGTAAAAGACGATAAAATTATTATTGTAGATACCAATGTTTATTACGCTTATCGCTTTAATATTTTCAATGAATACAGTAGTCGTTTTAGTGATGTTGTTGATGCCAGTTATACCTTTAAAACCGATGCCAACGAAACATTTACAAAACTATTTACGAAATTCATGAACTTTAAAGACCCAGCAGAAACCGAATATAAAGGAATTTACAATTATGAAAAAACCTTTAGAACCGGAACCATTACCGGAACAATTGCCAAGTACTTCATGTATATCCTAATTATATTTATACTTGTTTTCTTGTATGCTTATAAATTTGCTAAGAAAGTCAAATTATCCAAGAAAATCAAAAAAGAAGATAAACTAAAATATATTGACCAATTAACTTCACTAAAAAATAGAAATTATCTGAGTGAAAATTTAGAAAATTGGAGCCAAAATACCGTTTATCCCCAAGCAATTATTGTGATTGACCTAAACAATTTACAATATATTAATGATACGATGGGCTATGAAAAAGGCGACGAACAAATTAAAGCCGCAGCGAATATTTTAGTAAAAACCCAACTAGATAAGAGTGATATTATTCGTACCGATGGTAATGAATTTGTCTTATATTTAGTAGGTTATGAACAAAAACAAATAGCCAGTTACATCCATAAATTAAACAAAGAATTCAATAAACAACTTCCTTATGAACAAGGTGCAGCGATTGGTTATAGTATGATTCTAGATAATATTAAAACCATAGAAGATGCTATGAATGAAGCCGTTGAAGAAGTAAAAAAACAAAAAGAGAATAAAAAAGAAGGAAACGCAAATGAAAAGATTTAAGAACTTTCTCAAAAAAGTTTTTAACGAAATTACAAGACCAGAAATGAGTGTCTTGCCTGGGCAACTTGCCTTCTTTTTTGTTTTGTCTGTTGTTCCCATTGTAACCCTTATTGCCTATGGTGCTTCTTTTTTACACTTATCAGTTGATTTTATTGGCAATTTTATTAACACAGCCTTTGGCCCAGAAATGGCAAATTTAATCACCCCTATGGTAAGTGTCAATAATATTGATTTTCGTTTCTTCTTAACATTAATCATTGGCTTTTATATTGCGAGTAATGGTGCCGCTTCGATTATAGTAACATCCAATGCCATCTATGAAATGCCCAATACCAACTTTTTAAGAAGACGTTTAAAAGCCATCATTATGACCATTTTACTAGTGATTCTTTTCCTATTCATTTTAGTTGTACAAGTATTTGGCAAAAATATTATTACAGCAATTACCTTAGTAAACTTAAATGAAAGAGTAACAAATACCATTACTTTTACTTTAAATTTACTCAAAGGCCCTATTGCATGGTTCATTATCTTTTGCTTCATTAAAATTTTGTATACCATGGCACCTGACCGTAAAGTAGAAAGTTTATATGTAAACTATGGCGCTATCTTTACAACTGTTATGTGGGTTTTAGTTACAGCGATTTATTCTTATTACATTAACCATTTTGCCCACTATGCCATCTTTTATGGAGGACTTGCCAATATCGTTATGCTAATGTTATGGGTTTATTTTCTTGCCTATATCTATGTAATTGGCATGGCCCTAAATTATAAAGAAGAAACTACAAAATTGGAAAAAACAGGAACTATAAATTTAAACAATTCGTAAACAATAATATTGTGTACGCAAGTATTACTTAGTACGCAATATATTTTCAATATCAAATTAATATGTTAGGTATTAACGATATCGAAAAGTAATACTTAAAAGAGTTTGCTGAAATAAGAAATTTTCATGAACTCTTTTTTATTTTTGACTAGAAGATTGACTTTTTTCTTTTCTTTTTTATAATAATAGAAGAAAAAGAAGGGATTTTTATGGATTCGTATGAAAGAACTTTAATGGAACAAACCAAACATGTAAATAGTAAAATTAAAAATTCAGAAATGTTTCGAAAATTTAAAAAAGACTATATCAATCAATACCAAGAGATTTATAAGATAAAAGCTTTAGAAAATCGTTTCCTTTTTTATACGAAAGGAACTCATACCATCTCTTCCAATATTGTTCATGATATTTTAAAAAAGAATGTCATTGCCCTAGACGAAAATACTCTTTTAAGTTATGAAGAAATTAGAGAATTTAATCGCCTTTTAAATTTAGTAAAACTTAAGATTGTTTTAGAACTCAAATACGAAGAAAAAATCACGATTGAGGCAGAAAAAAAGTCCTATGGAATCCTGTTTTCCAGTTTACAAGAAAAAGCCGATGCCTATAATTACTTTACAACTTGGGCAAGAATTCCCGCAAGTCTTCTTGAACATTTTTATGAAATCCCTTTTGGAGAAATCTTTTTAGGTTGTAATCCCAAAACCATTTCCTTTTTTGAAGACTATTATAGTGGACACTTAGTACCTAGAAAATTAAAAAAATAAATTTAATCTTCTTTTAATAAAAAAGTGATATTTATATAAGGAAAGGATTGAGAATTTTTGAGAATACTTGTTGTCGAAGATGAAAGAACTCTTGCGGAAATTATGGCAAGTAGTTTAAAAAAAGAAAAATATTCTGTTGATATCTCTTTAGATGGTGAAGATGGTCTTGATAATGCTTTAAGTGGCATTTATAACCTAATTATTTTAGATATAATGCTTCCCTTTGTCGATGGAATTACAATTTTAAAAAAAATACGTGAAAATAACATAAATACAAAAGTGATTATGTTAAGTGCTAAAAGTGAACTTGAAGATAAACTCCTCGGTTTAAATAATGGCGCAGACGACTATATAACAAAACCTTTTCATATGGAAGAATTAATAGCGAGAGTCAATGTCCAATTACGAAAAGACCCGGCAAAAAAACTCACCGATACCCTTGAAGCCTATGATTTAAAATTAAACTTAAAAACCTCCGAACTTTCTTGTAAAACAACCAATGATTCGATTGAAGTAGGTTTTAAAGAATTTTTAATTCTCGAATATTTGATGCAAAACAAAGATATTATTGTATCCAAAGAGCAAATTTATGATAAAGTTTGGGGTATAAACAACACCAGTGAATCCAATAACTTAGAAGCTTATCTTTCTTTTATCCGTAGGAAATTAAAAATGATTAACTCAAATGTTTCCATTCGTTCGATAAGAGGACTTGGTTATAAATTAGAGGGGGCGAAAAATGAAGAAATTGGAAAATAAAATTTTTATTCTTATATTTGCTATTTTATCTTTATTCACTTTAAGCGTTCTTACTATTTTTCAATTAGAAAATTATGAAAAAGAAAAAAAGAATATCGAAAATAGCTTAAGAAGTTTACTAGATGTTTCTGTTATAAAAGATTATTGGTTAAACAAAAAAGAAGCCTCCACTAGGTTTATTGATGCAACCATCTATACAATTGTATTAGATGATAACAACGAAATTTTGGGAATCATTAGCCATACAGAAGATGAAAATGTTCCTAAAAGTATTCTTTCCTATGCTGAAAAAATCAAAAAAGAAAACAAAGAAAGTAAAATCAAAGTTGGAAATCTCTATACAACACGTTATTCTTATATTTATAATACGAATAATTACATTACCATCATTGATAACATCGATACCAATGAAAGACTTACTTATTTGCTTCAAATTTCGATTCTCTTATTTTTAATAATTGAAATCATTTTATTTTTTATTGCCAAATACTTATCTTTATGGATTACAAAACCCATTGAAGAAAGTTTTGAAAAACAAAAACAATTCATTGCAGATGCTTCTCATGAATTAAAGACTCCTCTTGCTGTTATTATGGCAAGTGCAGATGCTTTAGTAGAAAACCCTAAAGAAAAAAAATGGATTGGGGCAATTCAAGAAGAAGCCGACCGTATGAATCAACTAATTAAAAGTTTACTTGACTTAGCCAAAGTGGAAAATGAGCAACAAAAACTTGTTTTAGAAGAAATCAATTTAAGCAAAATTGTAGAAAAATCCCTACTGACTTTGGAAAGTCTTTTGTTTGAAAAGCAAATTGTACTCAATTATGAAATTCCTAAAAAAGTCATGCTAAAAGGAAATGAAGAGGCTATAAAAGAATTACTTTCTATTTTAATGGATAATGCCATTAAACATAGCAATCGAAATGGCTCCATTATGGTTTCTTTAGAAGAAGAGAAAAAAAATATTATCTTAAAAGTCAAAAATAAAGGAAAACCAATTCCAAAAGAAGAAGAAGAAAAAATTTTTGAACGCTTTTATAGAGGAGATAAATCCCGAAATCGCCAAGAAAATTGTTATGGATTAGGCCTTGCCATTGCTAAAAAAATTGTGGAAAACCATAACGGAACAATAAAAGCCCATAGTAGTGAAGAATATACAACTTTTACGGTCTATTTTAGAAAATAAAAAGTATGAATACAATTATTGACAAACGAAAACGCAAAAAGTAAAATAAGACTTAAGAAGGAGTATGTAGTTATGAAAAAAGAAAAAGTCAAAAAAGAAGAAAAAGAGGTTAAAACCCAAAAAGCCCTTGTGACTTCTAGAGTATTGTTCATATCTGTACTTGATAAAATTTACTTAGTTATTTTAGGCGTTATGGGAATTGTTGGAACATTTAACATTTTTAGAGGCTCTATTTCAAGCTTAAAATATGGATTCTTTGGCAGAGTAGGAAAGGAAATTTTATTTTTAATCATTTTAGGTATTATGTATTTCATTCTTAACTGGTTCTATAAATGTGCTGTAAAAACAATGCTATGCTTAACCAAAAATGAAGTTTACAAAGAACATTATATACCATTTAAAAGAACGGAATTAAGTATTCCTTTAAATAAAATTACAAGAGTGACAACTGTTAATGTATTCTGGATTTTTAGAACATTAATTATCCATCAATACCATCATTTACCATTAGTATTCATGACATGGAACAACCAAGAATTTAAAGATAAATTAAATGAATTAATTACCAGTGATACAGAAAAAGTAGAAAACGAATTTAAAAATCGTAACATTATTACAGAAGAAATGTACAAGTATTTAGAATATGTCGGTCTTGCTCTTGCTGGTTTAATTGTACTATTAGGAGTTGTTCGTTTCTTTACTTATATGTTTAGTGGAGAAAGAAAAATGGTTGGAACCTATACGTATGAAAATAGCAAAGTTATTTTAAATAAAAATGGTAGTTGTGAATTAATTGGATTAGTTGAAAATGTTCAAAGTTGTAGTTGGGATTATGATAAGAGTGATAAAGAAGTAAGCATCAGTTATGAATACCAATATAGTAGGTCTTATGGAAGAATAAATACGAACATTGGAGGCAAAACTTTTAAATATAATAAAGAAGATAAATCATTAGAAGTAAATGGAACTAAGTTTACAAAATAAATTTGAAGGAGAAAAAAATTCTTCTTTTTTTATGTAGTAAAATTTTAAATGTAATTTAAACTGCTACATGCTATAATATAAAAAAATATTGAGGTGAAAAATGAAAAAATTAGAAGAATTTATTGAATTAAAAATGGATTTAAAAAAGAAAAAGAAATTTATTCAAAATATTACATTAATTTTAATGCTTAAAGTTATTATTCTAGGATATGCTTTAGCAATTTCTTACAATGTTTTTCTTGGAACTGATTATGGTCTATGGGCTAGCAATTTCCTCCATATGGTATATTTTGGATTTGCACAATCAGTTGTAATTATTTCCTGGATTATATTAAGTACTTTGGGAAATAAGAAAAAAACAATAATAGATAATAAAAGCCCAAAAACTATATTAAGTATTATATTGTTAGCCATAATAAGTGATATTTTAATTATTTGTGTATATTTATGCTATTTACAATATAAATTTTTTGATTTAAATCATCAATATCTATGGAGCAATATAGGCTTTGGAATTATGATAATTACTTTATTAATCATAGTCAACTATATAGGTATGTTGGTATGGAAAAATCCTAAAGAAATTATAAATAATTTAAAAACAGGAAAGTATAAACCAAAATTAACAAAAAAGGAAAGAAAGCAAGCCCGTGTGTTTAAATTTTTAATTGTTTTATTGGGGATTATGGCATTTATGATGTTGTTTTGTGCATATCAAGTTAAACATGATGTGGAACATGCTGAACAATGGGATAGGTACGCAGGCGTTTTTTGTTTTGCTGGTTTGAGTATCGGTGTAATGCTTAATTTTGTAAGCAATTATTTTCGAAAAAAGAACAATGGGAAAGATATATTAAAAAAATTATGATGGTTTAAAGTTTTCATAATTTTTTTTTAATTAAAATAATATTTTATATATTTATCAATTACATACTCATACTTTGTATCGTGGTTCTTACATTTTGAAACGATGCA
The DNA here is from genome assembly GCA_947631035.1 of uncultured Bacilli bacterium. Taxonomy (GTDB): domain Bacteria; phylum Bacillota_I; class Bacilli_A; order RF39; family UBA660; genus MGBC108787. Next base: position 33,389 of record CANRJW010000004.1, on the reverse strand, counting down.
TTCTAATTAAAGTCTGTTATTAAAATAGTAGGATTTGATGTTTTACAAATAAGATGTTTTTCATTATCTTTAAGGTAGTAAAATTTTAAATAGTTAAAAGTACTATTATTTGTAAAAAATATTTGGTCTAATTTTATATAGGAATTTTCATTTGAAAATACACCCATAATATTTGAAATATAAAAATTTTCATTTTCTCCAGAAAATTTAAATACTCTTAATTTATTGTAAGTTGATATAAAATTATACGAAAGAAATAGGAATAGTAATATAAAAATAATAATGATAAAAATAATCCACATAAAAATAATAGTTAATAATATTCGTTTTTTATGCCTTGAAAATTATGGTGATTCATAGTAGAATAAAAGTAACAATAGAGGAGGAAAAGAGAAATGAATAATTTCAAAAAGAACCTCCCAACCAAGACAAATAGTCGTCTGGGGGGGGGGTTATTATTTAGATAATAATAGAAAACCAGAGGACTTAAAACGATTTAATAAAAATAAAAAACAAAAAGAAATTATAATTGGAAGTATAATAGCAATAGTAATGATAATCGGAGGTATAAGCCTATACCGAAGTTTTGCTATGTATGAAGAAAAAAAGACTTTTGATGTATTAAAAGGAACAGTACCCGATTTTAAAAGTGATATAAAACTTGCTATTACTTTAGATGGAGAACCGACCGAAGATATACCTCAACAAGAAGATGGAAAATACTATAGTGTAGAAGTAACATGTGATAATGGAGCAGAAGGTAAATGGAATTATAGCAAATGGAATGTAGAAGTAAGTAACTTTAAAAAAGGGACAAAGTGTGAGGTTGCTTTTCAAACAAGTGAAGAAGAAATACCAGGTATAAGTGATAGTGCTTTTATAGTTGTTGCATCAGCATCGGCGGACTTAGCTATCTGGGCAGGGAGTAGATATATAGCTATTAATCTTGTAGATTCAAAATATTTTACCATTAGTTCTGATAAAACAATTCTTACTGTAGCTAAAGATTGTAAAATTAGAGTTTATTTGTTTGGAGCTGTAAATGGTAAAGTCAATGAGAATCAACATAATTCTTATGCAAAATTATATATTGATAATTCTTTAGCTCAATCCTCTGGTAGCTATTCTGTATATGAACAAGAAGTAAAAAGTGGTCAAACCATTCGTTTTTATGCAGAAGATGCAAACACAAATTACTATTCTCAAGTCCATTTCTTATTATCAGTAGAACAATAATTGCCACAAAAACTATTTAAACCTTTTTGAATAGTTTTTCTTTTGGCAAACATTTCCTTAATTTACATCTTAAAATATACATGATAAAATAGTTATAATAAAAGAGTAAGAAAACTATTATTTAGAAAGGAGAAAAATCTATGACACAAAAACTGGCTAATTTTATTATTTCGATTTTTGGTGGTATAACAGGAACTTTATTCGGTAAATATTTTCTTGTTTTTCTTATTAGTATGTTTCCTATATTAGAATTAAGAGGAGGCTTAATTGCTGCTAGTTTATTAAATCTTCCTATGTGGCAAAGTTTCTTAATCTGTTTTATCGGTAATATTCTTCCCATTCCTTTTATTCTTTGGCTTATTAATCCTATTTTTCGCTCTATGCGTAAATTAAAACATTTAGGTAAAGTAGTTGCTTGGTGTGAAGAAAAGGCTCATTCTAAACAAGAAAAAATTGAAAATTTAAAATATATTGGCCTTTTTTTGTTTGTTGGTGTTCCTCTTCCGGGAACAGGTGCTTGGATGGGGTGCTTAATTGCTGCTCTTCTTAATATGGATAAGAAAAAATCTCTACTTGCGGCATTTCTAGGTGTTGTAATGGCAGGAATTATCATGCTAATTGTGTCTTACGGAATTATTGGGAGGGTGTTTTAAATGAAACATTTGTATTTTATAAGTAACAATTTAATGAGTCAATTAAAAGTGGTTTATCCAAAAGAAACTACATTTGAAAGTGCAAGAGAAAAAACAATGCTAAGTAGCGAAGGAGAAGAACTTGCCAAATCTTTAGTTCTTAAAAAAGAATTAGAAAATATAGAAATTGTTTATACTTCTAACTTTTATAGTGCTCTAAATACAGGAAAATATATAGCGGAAGAAAAAGGATTAGATTTCATTATCGATGAACGTTTAAACGAAAGAGTTGTAGGAGAATTAGGGAGTAATGAATTTCGTTACTTAAAAGGAATGCAAGAACATGACTTTAATTATAAATTAGAAAATGGAGAATCTATAAATGAAGTCCAAAAACGTATGGAAGATTTTCTTTACGATATACTTTTATCTTCGGAGAAAAATATTTTGATTGTGACCCATAATATTGCTTTATTAAGTTTACTAGCCAAGTATTGCAATAAAGGCTATAATTTGTATGATAGGTTGATATTAGATTATCATGAGGAAGTTATCTTTGATGGAACATTTCATCCTATGGATATCATTGAATTCGTATATGATGAAAATAAATGTGTTGGATTTAGAAGAGTGATGTAGATGAAAATAAAATTGTGGCAAGCCCTACTTATAAGCCTACTATCTGTCATTTTTGTAGTAGAAATTCTATTTCTTTTCTTTGGAGGATGTTCATGAATAGGGAAATATCTTTAAAAAAATTTATAATTGTTTTATTTCTCGTATTGGTTGTTCTTAGTATTGTTCTTTTCTTTATTTTAAGAAAAACAAAACCTTTGTGTCATGTAAATACGAAAGAATGCAAAAATGCTATCTGTACAAAATGTCAAGAAAGCGATAATCAGAAATTTTGTAGTTCATGTAGTTTATTTGATAAAGAAAATAATCGCATTTGGACTGGTAGTTGTATTTTCAACAACTAGTCTTTTTTATTTTATAAAAAAAAATATACTACTTAAAGTATATTTTCAAAATCATAATATCCATTGTTATTCGTTTCTGTTATTTCTTCACTTGGTGGAGTGTTTTTTTCTACACGACTAGGAATAAAAGGTAAGGCTTGATTTCTAACACATTGAGCCAAAAACATATTAAGAGCAACACTCGTATTTAAACCAAGTTCTTTAAATAATTTATCTGCTTGACGTTTTAATTCTTTATCTACGCGAAAACTCATGTTAATCGGTTCACTTATTTTTGCCATTAGCATTCTCCTACTTTCTAATATAAATATAATAGAAATTCAAGAAAAAGTCAATACAGGAGTAATATATTAGCAATATATTTGTTACTAATTATTTTGCTTTTGTTTTTCAGAAACTCTTGCATAGGGTTTTCTTTCATTAGTAAGACCAACTAAATAATCGATACTGGTATCATAAAATTCTGCAAGTAGAGCATATTTTTCTATAGGCATGGAAACTATACCTAATTCATATCGTGAATAGTTTTGTTGGGGAATATTTAAAACTTTTGCAATATCTTTTTGATAAAGGTCTTTATCTTCTCTTATTTCTTTAAGACGTTCAATATTCATGAAAACACCTCAAAGATATTTTCTCATACACCAAAAAATATGTATTGTTCCAAAACCAAATTTGGTGTATAATAATTAAAAATACATCATATGTGATGTAAATATTTTTTGACATAACATATTTCTGAAAATATTATACATCATAATTGTTGTAAAGGAGAATAAAACGATGAGAAGAAAAGAAAAAATTTTATATGCTCTATCTGGTGCTATTTTAGTATTTACGTTAATAGCGGGTGTTAGTTATGCATATATCAAGTATGAAACAAAAGAACAAGGAACAAATATAGTAGGAACAGATTGTATCAAGATAGAGATGCAAGAAATGAGTGATGCCTTAAGTTTGCAACATGCATTTCCAATGACAGAAGAAACAGGAAAAACAACAAAACCATATGAATTTAAATTAATCAATCAATGTGGAACAGGAGTCGATTATAATATCGAACTAGAAGTAGAGGAAGTAGAAGAAGGAAATAAAATAGAGCCAAACAATATAGCAGCGAATGTAGATGATGGAGCAAAAGTATTATTACAAGATAATGTAAAAGTTCAAAATGTAGAAGAAGAACAAGAGAGATATAAAATAGGAGAAGGTACATTAAAACCATATAGTGAAGTAACCCATAAGGTAAGAATATGGTTAGATGAAAGCGCAGGAAATGATACACAAAATAAAACATTCAAAAGTAAAGTCGTAATAGAAGCAACACAAAATCAAGTCGTCATCTATAGTGAAGAGATATTACATGGAGCAGACCCAGTATTGGTAAGTAATAATAAAGAAGCAAATAAAATAGCAATGTTGTCAACAAATGCTATTGCAGAAGTAGAACCAACAATAAGTGATAGATTAATACCAGTAACCATCGATGAAAGCAATGGAACAGTCACAAGAGCAGATACAACACAAGAATGGTATGATTATGAGACAAAGAAATGGGCAAATGCAGTTATACTAACAGATAGTGCAACAGAACCAGAAGTAGGAGCAAAAATAGAAGAAGACCAAATTGAAAGTTATTTTGTATGGATACCAAAGTATCGATATAAACTATTTAATTTAACGGATTATACAACATTAACAGATTCAGTAACAGATAAAGGACCAAAAACAGCCATAGAGATACAATTTGGACTAGAGGATACAATAGATGATGAAAGTAATGAAAACTATAAACAATGCAAAACCCCCGGAACAAGTGGAGATAAAGGTCAATGTAATGAAGGCGAATGGATGACGCACCCAGCGTTCTTAGCATTCCCAGAAAGTAAAGGCTTTTGGGTAGGGAAGTTTGAGACAAGTAATAGTAACATAACAAGTGCAACAGAAGCGACAAAACATAATAATGATACTGAATCCACAAATATAATTATTAAGCCTAATAAATATAGTTGGAGAAATATAAGTTTAGGAAATGCTTTTAAAACATCAAAAGCATATGTATCAAGTTTACAAAGTCATATGATGAAGAATACGGAATGGGGAGCAGTAGCTTATCTAACAAATTCCATCTATGGAAGATGTGATAAAGAAACAAAAGAATGTACAGAAGTAATGCTGAATAATAGTAGTAATTATGTAACCGGTGTTTCAGCAAAGATTAAACCTACATCAGGATGGTCAACTTATAAAGATTATGGAGTAGTAACACCTGAGCAAGACGTTGAAAATGAAACAGAAGAATTTAAAGGAGCATATAACTATAAAACCTCTAGTAGCAATAAAGCAAGTACAACAGGCAATTATAGCGGAATTTATGATATGAGTGGAGGAGCATGGGAATATGTTGCAGGATATATCGATGGACAAGTAGGTTCTAGCGAATTAACATTAACAGATGTTGAAGAAAAATATTATGATAAATATAAAAATAATACTTCTAGCGGTGATTTTAGTGGAAGAATCTTAGGAGATGCAACAGGAGAAATGGGACCTTTTACTCAAGTAAAATATGATAACATTAATATTAGACCAATCGGTTCATGGTTTGCTGATGAGGCATGGTTTGTTGATTCTACTAGCCCTTGGTTCGCTCGTGGTGGGGGTTACTATGACGGGTTGGGCGCTGGTTTTTTTGCCTCTCAGATACGGCTTGATGCATCACCGGATGATTTCAATGGTTTCCGCATCGTCCTATCTCCGCAATGAAAACGCTAAAACAAATAAGAAAGAGTGCCCATATTATTCAAAAAGAACTTGCTTAAAAACTAGAAATGATGCAATAGCAATACTCGTTGATATAAAATCATAATAAAAATAGAGGCCTATCTTAAGCCTCTTTTTCATCTGGGTCAATACATTTCCAATTGACTGTTCCACATGTGGTACAAATATAAGGGACCAATGTTTTTTTACCATGTGGTTTTTCATATTTTTCTAAAATTTCAACACAAAGTAAACCAGTTTCTTCATCAATATAGGCTTTTCCTTGTTTTGAATCTTTACAATCTCCACAGTTTTGGTTTTTCATTCTTTTCCTCCTCTACTATTTAATATAGCCAAAAAATATGGTAAAATACGAAGTAGGTGATATTTTGAAAGTAATTACTATTAAACAACCTTTTGCTACCTTAATCGCAAAGGGATTAAAAAAATATGAATTTCGTACCTGGAAAACAAAGTATCGTGGAGAAATTTTAATTCATGCCGGAAAAGGAATCGATAAGATAGCGATGAAACGATATGAATATTTGCATTTTTCTTTTCCAAAAGGATGTATCATTGCTAAAGCAAATTTAAGTGACTGTGTTGATATTGATGAAGAAATGCGATGTAAGTTGAAAAAAGAAAATGAACTGGTGTATTATAACACTATTTATAATAAAACGTGGAATGGATATGGTTTTAAATTAGAAAATAGAAAAGAATTAGAGCCTATTTATATAAAAGGAAAATTAGGTTTATGGAATTATGAAGGTGATATAAATGAAAAATGTAAAAGTAGAAGTAAGTAACAGACATATTCATTTAACAGAAGATGTTTATAAAAAATTGTTTGCGCATCCCTTAACCAAACGAAACGATTTATCACAAATAGGAGAATTTGCTAGCAATGAAACACTCACAATTAAAACACCAAAGGAAAGTATTCTCAATGTGCGAATTGTTGGACCTTTAAGAACTTATAATCAAGTAGAACTTGCTAAAAGTGATGCTCGTAAACTAGGATTAAATCCTCCTGTACGTCGAAGTGGAAATGTTTCGGAAAGTGAATCGATTACTTTGATTGGAGAAATAGGTAGCGTTACTTTAGAAAATGGATGTATTTTAGCAGAAAGACATATTCATTTAAATCCAGCCTTAGCTAAAGAATGGAATGTTGTGGATAATCAAATCGTAAAAGTAAAAATAAAGGGTGCAAAATCCTGTCTTTTGGATGCCAAAATTAAAGTAAGTGAAAATGGTACATTGGCTTTTCATATTGATATTGATGATGCCAATGCCGCTCTTTTAAATACTGGAGATGAAGTAGAGGTTCTTCTATGATTTATGAAGAGTTAAAAAAGCAATATGCGTTATTAACAGAAGAAGAAAAAAATGCTCTACTTGTTTATAAATCTAGATTAGGTCTTGCCATTAACGACTTAAACAAAAAGGAAGAAAATATCAAAGAAATCTATCAACTTTATAAAGAACTTGTTTCTAATCCTAAAAATCTTTTTATGAAAATGACTGTATTTAAAGATATCTCTTTTGCTTCTTTAGAAGAGTTTAAAAATAGTTTGCAAGTGATAATGGAAACAATCAAAAGTGCTTGTAAAAAAATAGTTTTACCAGAAGAAATGACCATTTATAGAGCCTTTTCCATAGAGAAAGAAACAAAACCAGATTCACTTTCCAAAAGTGATTTTATTTCCACTAGTATCGATATAAGAAATTGCAGTAAGTTTTTTAAAAAAGGAAATCAATATGAACATTATGTTTATCAAATAAACCTTGAAGCCGGAAGTTTAGTTGGAATTTGTCCCTACGCGATAGAAATTGATAATAACAACCATCTTTATTTAACAGAAAGAGAAGAACAAAAAGAGGTTATTTTAGACCAAGATAATTTTATCTTTAAAGAAATACAAGAAACGGATATCGATTTAAAAGAGGGAACGCTTCATTTAAGGGTGATAGATGCTAGAAGAAGAGAAGAGGAAAAAAGTTATGGCCTTTAAAATTGGAAATATAGAAATAAAAAATCGTATCGTGATGGCTCCCATGGCTGGTTTTTCGAATACCAGTTTTCGTAAAATTATTAAAGAAATGGGAGCAGGTCTTATCTATGCGGAGATGGTAAGTGATAAAGCGATTTTTTATGAAAGCGAAAAAACCATGAAAATGCTTAAAATGGATGAAAGTGAACGCCCGATTGCTCAACAAATTTTCGGAAGTGATGTGGAAAGTTTTGTCTTTGCTGCCAAAAAAATAGAGGAGTTAATGCATCCGGATATTATTGATATCAACATGGGTTGTCCCGTTCCTAAAGTAGCATTAAAAAACCAAGCTGGAAGTGCTCTATTAAAAAATCCTTCTAAAATTAAAGAGATTGTAGAGCAAGTGGTCGCATCAGTTTCTGTTCCTGTGACTGTAAAAATAAGAAGTGGATGGGATGAAAATCATATCAATGCTGTTGAAGTAGCAAAGATAGCAGAAAGTGCTGGAGCAAGTGCCATTACCGTGCATGCAAGAACAAGAAGCCAAGGCTATTCTGGAAAAGCCGATTGGAATATTATTAAAAAAGTAAAAGAAAATGTTTCGATTCCTGTGATTGGCAATGGCGATGTAACAAGTCCTCTTCTTGCCAAAAAAATGCTTCTAGAAACCGGCTGTGATGCTGTCATGATTGGAAGAGGAATACTAGGAAATCCATGGCTGATTCGCGAATGTGTTTCCTATGTAGAAGAAGGTATAATGCTAGATCCACCAACCAACAAAGAAAAAGTTGCAATGATGAAACGCCATTTTGAACTCTTAAAAAAAGATAAAAACGAAAAAGTAGCCCTATTAGAAATTCGCACCAACTTATTATATTATTTAAAAGGAATGCCTAAAAATAAAGAAATGAAACAACTAGTATGCTCATGTAAAACAAGTGAAGAATTAGAAAATATATTAAACAATTATGAAAAAGAGATAGAATAAAGCCAAATCACCTATTTTTGGTATAAAAATAGTTGACATTTTCTATAATAATAATATATAATTTGAGTGTACTGCCCGATTAGCTCAGTCGGTAGAGCGCACGGCTGTTAACCGTTAGGTCGTAGGTTCGAGTCCTACATCGGGCGCCAGTATGTTATAAACTCCCTATTTTAGGGAGTTTTAATTTTTTTTAGGTCTTATTTAGGTCTTAATTTTTAGAAAAAATATAAAAAAATTGACAGATAAGACACTCTTTTTTCGCCTTATCTGTCAATATCATTTAATTCTTTTTTTCTAATTCTTTTTTCATTTACTCACTTCCTATTCTAATAAAAATTTTATATATTCATTTATTTATATTTAAATAAAAAAGAGATACCAAATATGGTATCTATCAAATTCTCGGCATACTGCCGAATGTCCGTTAGGACTCAATTACACAATTTAATTAATTGCATAAGTAATATACTATATTTTATTCATAAAGTCAATTTTTTATGAGGTAATTTGCTATTGCAATGTTTATTTTCTTTAAAATTGACTCATCACATATGTATTTTTTATCGTTTAGTAGTATTCTTTTTTTGCTTATTGTTTTTATTTGAGTAATCATTCCATAGGTAGTATTATTTTTATATTTCCTACCGCTTATAATACAACCTAATTTTGATTCTTCTGTATCCATCTTTTGATGTTAATGGTAATACTGTTACATTATCTGTGCTTGCTGTATCATCACCATTTAAAACTATCGCAAAATGGGTATGACTTAATTCACTACCTATATTAACACCAAAATCTACCTTTATTAATTGACCCTTTTTATATTTTAAATATTTAGGCTGTAAATTTTGTATTTCATTATTGTAGATAACACTTTCTTTTTCTAACCAATCATCTAATTTGGCAAATTTAGAATGCCCACTTTCGTTTACTTTTTTAAATATGTTACAAGCAATATCTATCTTGTTAGTTTTAATACCAACACTCAATTTACTCACTTCCTATTCTAATAATAATTTTCTTACAAATATACAATACAGGAAAAAAAGCGATTTTCTTCCGCTATTTGCATAATACCAGAAACAATTTCCGATATTTTATACAATACCCGAAATTAATATTAATTTTAAACACTAATTCGCTTCATGAAATGTTTTTTAATTTTCCCAAATATTCTAAAATTTTTGAGAAATAACTCATATTTTTCCTTTTCTTAAATTTATTTTAAAGTCTTCTTTGTGAAAACGCAATATTTTTATTAGTTTTTGTGAATAGTCAAATTAGAATTAAAAATATGTTGAGTTTAAAAATTGATAGATAGGGTGCGACTCTATTTTGGAGTTTTTTAATTTTTTTTCATGTTTTCTTGCATTTCTTTTTACTCCAAAGTATACTTAAAACAGAAAGTAGGTAGTAAATGAAAAAAATTTTAAAAAAGAAAAAGGTTTTAATTTGTATGGGTTGTGTTTTAATTGTTATTGTTTCTGTGATTGGTTTTTTGATTTTTAAAAAAAGTTGTCCTAATTGCACTCCATGTTCACTTGCTATAAGTTGTGAATGCAATAAAAAAACTTGTGATTGTATCTATATGGATGAAAATAATGAAATTCAAAAGGTTAAGTGCCGAAATATGAATAAGGAATAATTTTTTAAAAAAGGTGAACGATTAATTCCTAAAATGATACATGTTTATCTGGATGTAACTCCATTTAGGAGTTTTTTTCATGTCTTCTTGCATTTCTTTTTGTTCTAAAGTATACTTAAAATAGAAAGTAGGTTACAAATGAAAAAAAGTACAAAAATTATTCTTATTGTTGTTCTTCTTGTTGCCGTTGCCATTTATTTTGGAGCAAAAATTGTATTAATAAGCACATTACCAAAACTTCCTGATTCTTTTAAAGATGCCACAGAAGCCTTTAACAACCCAGAGACAATTACGATTCGCAAGTCAACAAGCACCATCGAAAACTATTTAACATTTGAAGATATGAAAATCCGAAATGATTTTGAAAATCTTGAAAATAATGGACAACCAATTTCAACAACGTACAACATAAAAGATAGCGATATACGCATTACAATTAGCAAAGAACCAGTCGATAGTTTACTTGCCTACGTAAAAGAAAATGCAGAAGTTCCAAACCTTCCCTATAATTTAGCCAAAGATTTAGATAAAAATAGCATTAAAACCGATTATGAATTATATGAGTATTTAGTCCAAAATGTAGGTAAAAAAGTGAATATTTTTAGTAGTTTTCAAACTATAAAAAGAGCCCATACCCTATACAATGCTACCCTTATCATTATGATGAATATTCAAAAAGTAACATTAATTGATGGAGATTATAAAGGCTATATTATGGAAGCAAATGGTGATAAAACCGCCTATATATATCACAATGAAGACAGTTATTTTCTTCACATTTGGAGTAAAGACTATTCTGATGCACAGTTAATTGATTTAATCAGTACAATAAGTTTTAATTAGAAAGAGTAGAAAACTCTACTTTTTCTTTTTGAGCAAAGTATATAACCAGAGGCAGAACTACAATTCTTGCCTTTTTTTTAAAACATGATAAAATCATAATAGAGGTATAAAATATGAATAGTATAGAATTTCTAATTTCATTAAAAGATATTAACAATTACCTATATACCATTCATCCTGATTTAGAGATGTTAATACAATATTTTTCTCCAACTATGTTTAATGAATCTTTTAGCAAATTTCCTTTCCAAGGAGAAACCTTTCTAAGTCAAGTAGAAAAAGATATCCAAAACGCCAATGAAGAGCAAATATTTTTACTAGCAGATTTTATTCAAAAATATTTTAAATCTTATACCAACAAATATCCTTTATTAAATATCTTAAGAAAAGGAATTTTAGATTATTTAATGAACCATCCCAATTCATTTGTTTTAAAAGATTACTACCCTATTCTAGCTGATGCAGTTATCGATAGAATCCAACAAGACTTACAATATCCTATTGCAATTTTTAATTTAGAACATGAACCAGGAGATGCCAAAACATATTTTGATGGAACCATGCACCATTTGGGAATTTCCAAACCATCTGTATTAATGAGTAATACAAAAAATATTTATGAACTTTTTGATATGCTTTATCATGAACAATACCATATGATTGTCGGTGAATTAGAAGAAAATCCTGAATGCTTTAAAGTAAACATATTACAATTTGCTATAACCAAAGCTTTTCAAAACTGTCTTCATAATCCGAAAATAGAAAATTACTATTATGCAGATTTAAAAGAAGAAAACAATGCCTATTTATATGGTTTAAAAAAAGCCAAAGAAGAAATCTTAAAAATAAATCCAAACTTTAAAGTATACAGCCCTTGGAAGAAGTTTGAAGAATCCTATTTTCAATCAGGAAGTGCTCATGAATATATAAAAAGTACCCAAGAAAGTCAAAGTGATTTTTTTGAAAAATATGTAGACCGTATGCTTCTAAAACATCCTGAAGAAAATAAGGGGATTTTAAGAAAGATATACAATGAAAATGGCTCTAAAAAAGATTTTCACACCTTACTAAAAGAATTTAATGATTCTTTAAAACAATTTCCTAGTGACTTACATGCCGATATAAAACATTTTTACTCTTATGCTTTATTTCGTTCTTTAAGAAAAATGCCTGAAAATGAGTTACTCTCTATTTTAAACAATTCCCTATATACAAATACATTATTCTCATGTTTAACAGACCAAAAAAATCAATTACAAGTACAACTCGAACAATTAGATTCTTTTCACCTCTATGCATTATCATGTAAGTATAAACGTAATTTAACCCAAAAATTTATTCAACAAGATTTAGAGAAAATAGAAAGCATGAGAAATTACTTAAGTAAAAAGGAGAATCAAGAATATGAAAGAAAATAATATGAAAAACCAATATCGTTTGATAACAGAAGATTCTTCTACTCTAGAAGAAAAAATTGATTACTTAAAAATGTTATATGAAAAAGTTTCAAAAGAAAAAAAACAAGAAATTCTAGAATTAATTCAAGAACTAGAAAAAAGAAATACGGATTAAAAGGATAGGTGACATATGAAAAAAGAATTAGACCAAGTAGTAGAAAATACAATTCAAAAGAATCATTTAGTAAAAATAAATGATAAGTTGTACTTAAAAGAATATCAAAGAGACATCTTAGAATTAAATCATATACCTTATCAAAATTGTGGAAGTGTTTCTGAAATTTTATTTTTAATTAATGATGCTTTAGAAGATAGTGATGGAATGGACGAAACTTTAGACGAAGTGGCTAGAGATTTACAAGAATTTAATTACTATCATAATACCAATAAATAAAAACCCTTTTTAAAATGAAAAAGAGTTTTTTTATGTTATTTGTTTTTATTGATAGTAACAGATTTCTTAACTTCTTCAGCGATTTCTTTGTCGCTCATATTAAGAGCAATAGCGATTTTAGCAAAAGTATCTAATAAAGGAATATTAATATTATTTTCAATTCTAAAAATTGTTTTTCGGTCGATGTTTGTTAGCTTTTCTAATTGCTCTTGAGACATATTGATTCTCTTTCTATACTCTTTTAACATTTGTATTTCACCTAAAAAAATTGTAGCAAGTTTGCCTCATCTGAACATTGACAAGTATGCCCCATTATGTTAGAGTATTAATAGGGCAAGAATGCCTCATTGGAGGTATTATGAAATTAGAAAAGTTTAATAAAAACAAGAAACAAAAACAAATTATAATTGTAAGTATAATAGCAATAGTAATAATAATCGGAGGTATAAGTCTAAGCAAGTTTTGCTATGTATGAAGAAAGAAAAACTTTTGATGTATTAAAAGGAACAGTACCAGATTTTGCAAGTAGAGATATTAATCTTGCTTATACAATTGATGGTGTTACACAAACAGATGAGTTTCCATCAAAAGATTCAAGATTATATGGAGTTAGTGTCAAATGTCAAAATAATGCAACAGCCGAATGGGATAATGATAAATGGGGATTATTTAATATTACTCCGAACAAGAATAAAAAAATAAATTGCACAATCGGATTCATAAAACCATTTAGTTCTTATTTAATGGATAAAGTAGAAGAAAATGAAAATCTAGTAAAAGCAACGCATGAAAAAACGGAACAAACAGGAGATAATGCTACTACAGATTATCGCTATACTGGAAGCAATCCAGATAACTATGTATGCTTTGGAAGTGAAGATGAAACTTGCCCTGACGATAATTTATATCGAATTATAGGAGTTATACCAACCCAAAGTGAAATAGATGGAGCTTATGAATATCGAGTAAAACTTATAAAAGCAGATTTTTATACGGAAGAGGAAAGTAAATTATTAAATAAAGGTCCATATACTCCAACAACAGAGGGTGGATATAATTGGACAAGTTTATCAAATGTAGATAATCGCTGGGAAAAAAGTGATTTAAATACTAAAGTTTTAAATGGAGTGTATTGGAATAGTTTAACTGAAACCTATCAAAAATATATTGAAAATGCAGTATGGTATTTGGGTGCTTTAAATAATAATATAGCTACTTATAATAGTGAAAGTTTATATACAACTGAAAGAAGTACAACCCCACCTTTATATAGCACAGATGCATCTAAAGCGATTTCGACTAATATAGGATTAATCTATCCCAGCGATTTAGCTTATTCATTGTCTAAAGAACACTGGGTTGAAAACATAAATACGGGTAGTTCAGCATCATTGAATATAAAGGAGTCTTGGTTATATATTTTTAAGGAAAATCAGGGAGCAGAATGGTTCATTACTTCCGAAGCGCATGATAATAATAGGAATGGTTATGCAAGTCGCTATTATGGTTATTATGGTACTTCAACACTCAATTTTAGTGCTGCTGTTATAAAATATTCTACCCACTATTTTGGAATTCGTCCTACTTTTTACTTAGCAAATAAAGTCCAATATAAAAGTGGTGAAGGTACAAAAGGTAATCCTTATCGCATCAGCATTGCAGAATAAAATTATCTAAAATGGCAACAACTTGTTGCCATTTTACCTTGAACCATAATTTAGTTTTAATTTGAAAAAATTAAATAGCAAATAAGAATAGAAAATAAGTAGTGCGTTTGTCCTTTTTGTGTTAAGATATGTCTAGGTGGTTACAAATGGATAAAAAAGTTGTCTTAATTACGGGCGCCAGTCGTGGTATAGGTGCATCAATTGCCAAAAAATTTGCTTCTTTAAATTATAATGTTGTTCTAAATTATATCCATAGTAAAGAAGAAGCTCAACTTTTAAAAAACGAACTAGAAGAAAAATACCATATCGAAGTATTTGCTATACAAGCTGATGTTGCAAATGAAATGGAGGTAGAAAAAATGGTCGAAGCCTCTATTCAAAAGTTTAGCCACATCGATTGCTTAGTGAACAATGCTGGAATTGCTATAGATACTTTAGTTGAAGATAAAAAAATAACGGATTTTAAACGTATTTTAGAGGTCAATTTAATCGGAACCTTCTTAGTTTCAAGAGAAGTTGCCAAGTATATGCTAAAGCAAAAAAAAGGAAATATTATTAACATTTCTTCGACCAATGGCATCGATACATATTATCCCTATAGTTTAGATTATGATGCTTCAAAATCGGGGGTCATCTCTTTAACCAAAAATTTAGCCCAAGAATACGCCCCTTTTATTCGTGTAAATACTATTGCCCCTGGTTGGGTTGATACCGACATGAATAAAGAAATGGATGAGGAATACAAAAAAGAAGAGGAAAGTCATATTTTATTAAAACGTTTTGGCAAGCCAGAAGAAATTGCGAGTGTTGTTGCCTTTTTAGCAAGTGAGGACGCGAGCTATATAAATGGCAGTATCATAAGAGTGGATGGTGGTTTAAAATGATAGCAAATGAAAAAATACTAGATTTAGCTAAAACAGTTGAAAAAGAACTACAACCTATATATGAAAAAGTAGAAGAAATCTGTAGTTTTAATTCCCAAAAAGTCATTGAAGCATTCTGGAATAGTGAACTAAATGAAAGTGCCTTCTTAAGTACTAGTGGTTATGGTTATAACGATGTCGGAAGAGATACAATTGAAAAAATCTACGCCCATATTTTTAAAACGGAAGATGCTTTGGTAAGATGTCAAATGGTATCAGGTTCCCATGCACTATCCACTTGCTTATTTGCCCTACTTCGCCCTAACGATTTACTACTATCCATAACGGGACTTCCCTACGATACGTTACACGAAGTAATTGGGATTAAAGAAAATAAGAGTTCTTTAAAATCTTTTGGAATTTTCTATGACCAAATTGATTTAGTGGACGATAATTTTGATTATCCAAAAATAGAAGAATATTTAAAAACGCATAAAGTAAAAGTCATTGAAATTCAAAGAAGCAAAGGTTATTCAACAAGAAAAAGTATTACAATTGAAAAACTAGAAAAAGTAATTAAATTTATTAAAGAAATTGATAAAGAAGTCATTATCATGGTGGACAATTGCTATTGTGAGTTTGTTTCCAAAATAGAACCAAGCGAAGTGGGAGCAGATATTGTTGTCGGTTCCTTAATTAAAAACCTAGGTGGAGGGATTGCTCCCAATGGAGCCTATATTGTCGGAAGAAAAGATTTAGTAGAACTTTGTGGAGAACGCTTGACACTTCCTGGAGAAGGAAAAGAAGTTGGCCCAACACTAGGCATCAATAAAAGTATTCTTCAAGGCTTGTTTTTCGCGCCAAGTGTTGTAGCAAGTAGTCTTAAAACGGCGATATTCACAAGTCTGATGCTAGAAAAATTAGGCTTTATGGTCGAGCCAAAATACAACGAAGAACGCGCTGATATTGTGGAAAATATTATCTTTCATAATAAAGAAGATTTAATTTTATATTGCCAAGGAATTCAAAGTGGTTCTCCCATTGACTCAGCCTTTTTACCTATTCCTGGAGATATGCCTGGATATGACGACCAAATTATTATGGCAAGTGGTTCTTTTACTCAAGGGAGCAGTATTGAGCTATCTTGTGATGGCCCTTTAAGAGAACCTTTTATTGCCTATCAACAAGGCGGTCTTACTTATGAATATGGAAAAATTGGCGTTTTAAAAGCCATTGATTATTTAATGAAAAATCGTTTACAATAATAAAAAAATGAAATGAGTTTCCCCTATGAAAAAAACAAAGAAATTAGAAATTTTGTATGAAGATAAAGAACTACTTGTCATCAATAAACCAAGTGGCTTACTTACGATTGCCACCGAAAAAAATACCCTGCATACCCTTTATCATAAAGCAAGAGAGTACGTAAAAAAACAAAATCCTAAAAATAAAATTTTTATTGTGCATCGCCTGGATAAAGATACATCGGGAATTGTTTTATTTGCCAAAAATGAAAAAATAAAAAAACAACTACAAGAAAATTGGAACAAAGAAACTAAAAGGGAATATCTAGCTATCGTAGAAGGAAAAATAGACGGACATGGGACCTTAAAATCCTATTTATGGGAAGATAAAAACCATCTAGTCCATAGTGGAAAAAAAGGAGTGCTTGCTCTAACCCAATATGAAGTTTTAAAAAATAACAAAGAATACAGCTTACTTAAAATAAATATTTTAACCGGCAGAAAAAATCAAATACGAGTACAATTAAGTGACATTGGCCATCCCATTATTGGAGATAAAAAATACCAATCTTTAAAAAATCCCCTTGGGCGCCTTGGGTTGCATGCCATCTATTTAAAAGTACAATTAAAAGAAAAAGAATATGCATGGGTAAGTTGGGTTCCATTAGAATTTAAAAAAATGTTTCGACAAGAATGTGAAAGTTTGGAGGAAATGTATGGAAAGATTACAAAAAATAATAGCAAATAGTGGAGTTACATCTCGAAGAAAAGCCGAAGAATTAATATTAAAAGGTCGAGTAAAAGTAAACGGAGAAGTGATTTGCACTCTTGGCACCAAAGTAACAGAAAACGATACCATTTTCATTGACGATGTACCTTTAGAAAAAAAAGAAAAGAAAGTCTACTATTTACTCAATAAACCTCGTGGAGTCATTAGCACTGTCTTTGACGATAAAAATAGAAAAACCGTTGTTTCTTTAATTGATACCGAAGAAAGAATTTACCCAATAGGACGCCTTGATTACGATACAACTGGATTACTCTTATTAACAAATGATGGAAAACTTGCCAATCTTTTAATGCATCCCAAAAATGAAGTCGAAAAAACCTATATTGCTAAAATAGAAGGCATTTTGACTCCTAGTGAATTTTATCAATTAAAAAAAGGAATTACCATTGAAGATAGAAAAGTCATTCCCACCCATTTAAAAGTAAGAAAAAAAGAAGAAAATAGCACTATTGTTGAAATTAGTATTGTTGAGGGAAGAAACCATATTGTTAAAAAAATATTTGCAAGTTTAGGACATGACGTGCAAAAACTAAAACGAGAAAGTTATGCTTTTTTGTCTCTTGGAAATTTAAAATCAGGAGAATACCGAGAACTTTCCTTAAAAGAAGTAAAAAAACTTTATAGTTTAAAATAAAAAGACACTAGTTTTCAGTGTCTTCTTCACATTCAGAACATCCTTCACATTTAGAGCAATCACAGGAATCTTCTTCACAAGCATCACAATCGCAAGAATCCTCTGTACCATCTTCTATAGAAATAGCCCCAGTTGGACAAGATTCAATAGCATTTTGGACATTTTCAGTTTCAATATTTTCATTAGAAATTACACTTGATTTTCCTTCGTCATTAAATTCAAAATGTTCTGGGTCGATAGCAACACATGCTCCACAACCAATACATTTTCCGTGGTCTACGTTTAATTTTTTCAATTTTTTCATCTCCTATAGTTTTAATTATACGAATAGAACTTGGAAAAATCAACTATGGTATTTTAAAAATGTCAATTTTATGATATGATGGATTTGATAGTAGGTGAGTATCATGAGTTCTAGAATGGATAAATATAGTTTTAATGATATAGAAAATGACGAAAATAAGAAGGAATATGAAACCCCTTCTTTTGGTTCACGCTCTAGAAAAAACGAGGAATTGTACCAAGAAATCAATCATGAAGAATATGGAGATATTAATTTAACTAGCAATGCCCATGTCATTGGAGATAATAATAAAAATATTGATATAGAAAAGATAAAAGAAATATTAGAAAAAAATTATCGTGAAGAACCTCGTAAATCACGTGTTATGATTAAAAAAGAGGAAGAAGAACCTGTTGCAGAAGAACAAAAAGAAGAGAAAGAAGAAACAAAAGAATATAATATTAATGCTATTATTGCCAAAGCGAAAAAAGAAAAAAATGTCGATTATGAAAAAGAAAGATTAAAAAAAGTTCGTGATACTCAATATGATATTTTAAAAGGATTAAAACTTGAAGAAAAAAAGGAAGAAGACGAAGAAGAATCGAAAGTTACAAGCAATAAAGAAGAATCGAAAGTTACAAGCAATAAAGAAGATTTATTAAGTTTAATTAATACCATTACCGAACAAGAACTAACAAGAGAAATGAATCCTTTAGATATTTTAACAGATTTAAAAGGTAGCGAAAATACAGTAGTATTAGATGGTATCAAAGAAGAAATTAATAAAAAAGAAGCCGAAGAAAAAGAACAAGAAATTGAAAAGAAACCAAAAGAAAACGAAAAAGAAGAACCAAAAGTAGAAGAAGAAAAAAAGGATATGGATAAAACTTTCTATACAAATTCTATTTCTTTTTCAAAGAGTGATTTTGACGATTTCAATGATTTAAAAGAAAATGTAGAAACAAATAAAATTTTAATTAAAGTTGTTTTAATTATTATTACAATAGCCTTAATTGCAGGAATATTATTCTTTGCAAATGAATTCTTTCATTTAAATTGGTTTTAAGAAGAGCAATCTTCTTTTTTTCATGTCTTGTCAAAACTTCAAAAAGAGTGTAAAATTAGATTAAGATATGGAGGAGAAAGAGAAATGAATAGTTTCAAAAAGAACCTCCCAACCGAGACAAATAGTCGTCTGGGGGGGGGGTATATTAGGTAATAATAGAAAACCAGAGGACTTAAAGCGGTTTAACAAAAATAAGAAACAAAAACAAATTATAATTGGAAGCATAATTGCAATAGTAATGATAATCGGAGGTATAAGTTTATACCGAAGTTTTGCTATGTATGAAGAAAAAGCTTCTTTTGATGTACTAAAAGGAACAGTACCAGATTTTAGTACAAAAGATATAAACTTGGCTTTTACTATAGATGGACAAACTCAAACTGATAAAAACTTTCCAAATAAAAGTGAAGGTTACATAGTAGAAAAAGTAGAATGTGAAGATAACGTAACAGCAGATTGGAATAATGGAAGTTGGAGTTTAGAGAATATAGAAAATAAAGGAACAGCAAAGAAAGTAAAATGTACAGTAGCATTTAAAACAATAGATACTACAAGTGGATTAAATGGAGCAGAGCCAGTCTTAGGAGCTGGAATGATACCTGTAAAGATAGGAGACAAGGGAGTCGTAACGAAAGTAGATGCTGAAAATCAAGATAAAAGTTGGTATGATTATGATGCAAAACAATGGGCGAATGCAGTAATCTTAACAGAAGAAGCCCAAAACAAAGAACATGAAGATGGAATAATACCAGAAGAAGATATCGAAAGTTATTTTGTGTGGATACCCAAGTTTAGTTATCAACTCTTTGACGAAAATATGGGAAAATATATTGTGGCAACAACAAGTCTAGATACAAAAAAACAAAATAAAGCGATAAATATAAAATTTGGAGTAGTAAATACCGAAGACATAGAAGGGGAATGTAGAACACCAATGCTTCCAAATGGAGTACAAGGAGCAAGTGGAGAAAGTGGACATTGTAAAGTAGGAGATTATATGACGCATCCCGCATTCTTAGCATTTGAAGGAATTACAGGATTCTGGGTAGGCAAGTTCAATGCTAGTCAAGCAAACTCAAAAATTCAAATCAAACCGAATCAAAATATGTGGATAATGTCTGCAATATTAACAGCATATAATAATTCCAAAAATTACAAACCAGATTTACAAAGTCATTTAATGAAGAATACGGAATGGGGAGCAGTTGCTTATCTAACTCAAAGCCTTTATGGAAGATGTAATAAAGTAGAAGGTGTTATTTCTTGCGAAAAGGTAAGGATTAATAATAATAGTAATTACATAACCGGATTTGCTTCTGTAAAAGAACCAACTAGTGATTATACAGGAACAAGCAATTCAACTAATACTTTTGGACCTACAGCAAAATCTACTGATAGTTCTATTAGTTATAATTATATGAATCCATTATCTACTAATGCAAGTACAACCGGAAATTATAGTGGAATCTATGATATGAGTGGCGGAAATTGGGAAATGGTAATGGGAATAACTGAGACTTATTACAATTCCAATGTTCAAACATTAACTGATAGTCGTTATTTTGATATATATGTCGATATTAATAATAGTCAGCTTTGGAATCGAAGAATTCTTGGGGATGCGACTGGTGAAGCAGGACCCTTTATTCTTTTTAGTAGTGCTCCTCAATATAAAAGTTCAATGCATGGTGAAGTAGCTAATTTTATTTATAGTGGTTATTACTTTTTTTATCGTGGTTCGTTTGAATCTGCAGGGCATCTTGCTGGAGTGTTTGCTTTTGGAAGAGGTCAAAATGGTGAAAGCGCTTCTTTTCGCATCACTCTTGCTGTAAAATAACCTATGTAAAACTTAAAAGAGATAAGAAAATCTTGTGGATTATCTCAAAAAGATTTATCGAAGAAAATAGGAGTAGCCCAACAACAATACTCCAGATATGAAGTAGGAGTTAATAAAATTACTTTAAAAATATATTTAAAAATAATCAATACTTGTGGTTATAATCTAAATAAATAATAAAAAAGTAAAATTTAAAAAAAAATACCAATTTTGCCAAAAAGGGTCAAATTCGCTAGGGAAATTTGTTAAATTCTCTAGAGAATTTGCTTAATTGTGCTATAGATTTGCTAAATTAGGAATTTGCAAATCTATTTTTGGTTTGATAAAGTGTTCTTGCGATTTACGAAGTGATGTTGTTTGCCACCAAAATTTTAAAAAGGATTGAGGTGGTCACAATGGATAAACGTGACTTTTTAATAGTTGCTTTATTAGTGATAATAGTTCTATTGATACTATTCGACTAAGCCACAAGCAGTTCTCTTCAAGGGGGTGAGGTTGATAAGGTTCATTGAATTTAAAAAAACACCATCTCCGAAAGGAATGGTGCTAACCAATATGGCAAGCACTATACTTAGTAACTCGCTTAAAATGATTATAATATAATAGATAGAGAAAAGTAAAGAAAAAGTTGGTTGAACAAAGGAGTAAATTTGTGCTATACTTTAATTAAGATATGGAGGAGAAGAGAAATGAATAGTTTCAAAAAGAACCTCCCAACCAGTGAAAATAGTCGTCTGGGGGGGGGGTATATTAAATAATAATATAAAGGAACCCAAACGACGAATAAAGATACTGCTAGTAGGAATGATAGCAGGATTGTTAATATTAGTAGGAACAAGTTATGCATGGTGGACATCAACAGCAAGTCAAACAGGAATTAATGAAGTACAAAGTAGTTGTATTAAAGTAGCACTAGAAAAGGAACAAGATAATATAAAATTACAAAATGCATATCCTTTAACAGACAAACAAGCAGAAGAATTAACACCATATACATTTACAATAACCAATACTTGTCAAACAATAGTGGATTATACCGTAAAACTAGAGAAGTTAATGCAAACCGATGGACAAGAAGAAGATTTATTAAATAGTAAGTATATAGCCGTAGAATTTAATGGAGGACAAAAAGAATTACTATCAAATTATCCGATAGGAAAAATAACTTATGATGGAAAAGATTATACTTCAAAAGAAGCAAGAGAACTCATAAAGGGAACATTAAACGGAAATGATACAAAAACCTATACAATAAAACTATGGATGGACGAAAGTGTTACTGCTACTGAAGAATCAATGAATAAAAGTTTTATAAGTAAAATAGTAGTAGATGGAAGTCTAAATGAATTAGCGGTTTATAATGAGCCAAAATTACATGGAGCAGACCCAGTATTGGGGAATCAAGATGGTAATGAAGAAGTAGCCATGTTATCTACACTAGCAGAAGAACCTACAATAAGTGATAAACTCATACCAGTGATAATAGATAATGAAGGAAAAGTAACAAGAGCAAACTTAGCCCATGAATGGTATAACTATGAAGAGAAGAGATGGGCGAATGCTGTTATACTAACAGAGGGAACAACAGAACCAGAAGTAGGAGCAGAAATACCAGAAGAACAAATTGAAAGTTATTTTGTATGGATACCGAAATATAAATATAAGATATTTGATATGGGAAAATATGATAAATTATTAGGAGAAGGAGAAGAACTACCTGCTAAAGGTCCAAATACTTCAATAGAGATAATCTTTGGGAATACTGATACAACAAATGAAGGAACAACAAATGGAGAAAGTGAATGTGAAAGTCCAAAAGAAAGTGGAAAAGATGGAAAATGTGCTGTTGGTAAGTGGATGACCCATCCAGCATTCTTAGCTTTTGAAGGAGCAACAGGTTTGTGGGTAGGCAAGTTTGAAACTGGATATAATCAAAATACCGATAATTCTTTAACTAATACAGAAAGTTGGAGTAAAACAGGGGCAGAACAAAATCAACAAGCGCCTGAAAAAGTCATTATAAAACCGAATGTATACTCATGGCGAAAAATAAATTTAGCAAATATGTATCAAACTTCATTTAACTATGAAAGAAAATTAGACAGTCATATGATGAAGAATACAGAATGGGGAGCCGTTGCTTATCTTACACAGAGTATCTATGGAAGATGTAATCAAGAAGATGGACAAGTAAAATGTGAAAACGTACGATTAAATAATCATAAAGACTATGCAACAGGATATGTAGCGGTAAATGCTCCTGATTTAGGTACAGGTTTATATAAAGATACTGAGGCAGTAACATTAGGACAAAATGGTAATAATATTTATAATTACACAAATCCATCAAGTGTTAATGCAAGTACCACAGGAAATTATAGTGGTATCTATGATATGAGTGGTGGTGCATGGGATTCAACAATGTCCTTACCGGAAACATTTATACTTAGTACGAGTACCGGATTTACTAATGACACTAAGCCAAGCACGCAATATATAGATATATATAATATAGAATCAAAACATATTTATAATGAACATGTATTTGATTATACTTTTCGTATTTTAGGAGATGCAATTGGTGAAATGGGACCATTTGCTAAGTCAAGTACATCTTTTACGAACGATGGACGAGAGATTAGTTCTTGGTATAAAAGTCTTAGTTGGTTGAGTAGTGTTGTTATCCAACGTGGTGGTTCTGTTAACGATGGGGCTGGTGATGGAGTTTTTGGTATGGGACCGAACAGTGGACACGCAAATTATGATTACATTACTTTCCGCATTGTCCTATCTCCACAATAAATAAATTAAACCATCCTTTATTGCAGTTTCTTTAAATAAAAATCTTTTTGGTCATATATAATGTAGTATGAAAACAAAAAAACACCTACTATATAAATTTTCTATAAAAACCTATCAAATACTTTTTTTGATTCTTTTAACTATCGCCTTTTTTTGTATATACTTTTTTATTAAATTTAATCAAAAAGTAACCCCCAAACTCTTAAATGTAGCAGAAGCAAGTATTAATAAACTGAATGAAACGATTTTAACCAATTTTAAAGTAAAAGACATATATCCTAAAATTGACCTTGAAAATGCCATTTTGTTAACCAAAAATACAAAAGACGAAATTATCAGCGTCGATTTTGACATGGAAACGGTCTATAAAGGATTATCTTTGATTACAGAATACTTACAAAAAAGTGTTGAAGACGAAAATATCCGAAAAAATGTTTTAAGTTTCTACAACGAAGATATCTCTTCAAAACTAGATAAAATTATTTTAACAATTCCCATGGGAGTCGCCTCCGATAGTATTTACTTAAGCAATTTAGGACCAAGAATCCCCGTGAGTGTAACATATATGAATTATGTAAGTAGTAGTGTTCGTTTAAAATTAGAAGAGTACGGTATCAATAATGTTTTAATCTCTATCTATATTGATTGTGAAATTACAAATCAATTTATCGTTCCGTCAATTGAAAAAGCCATTCACCATTCTTACAGTATCCTAGTTGCTTCCAAAATAATTCAAGGAATTGTCCCCGAATATTACGGCGGAAGTCTTGAAGCAAAAAGTAATATATTAAATGTTCCTATTCCTTAATTTTTGTGGTATACTTTATTTATAGTAGGTGAGGACAATGGAAGGTAATCTATTTATAAATGAAGCTTTTACCAATAGCATACGTGATTATTTAACTTATAAAGGGAATCCAAGTAGAGAAGAATTTAATTCTTTTTGTGTTGTTGTTATAAGAGCCTTAATCGAAATATATGGGGAATTGGATATTATAAACCCTTATCGAACAAATGGCGAAAAAGGTTTTAAAGACAATTTAAAAAAATTTGGTTATAGTGACGAAGCTCTTGAAACCTTCATTAACGATGTACAAACGTTTTATCAAAATCAAGAAAATGATGCCATATGTAAAGAATTATTTTTAAAAATTCAAGAAAGTTTAGTGGATTTATTTGTTTTAAGAAAAAAACATGTTGCCGTAACAGACGAAGAAGTTGAAAAATTTAAAACTTTTCTATATACCAAAAAAGATACAACACCATCAAAATTTGTTTTATATACCAAATATACTCCCAATGACGATACCATCTTACATTATCTAAATAGCAAATTATATGAAATAGCGCATGAATTTACTTTTAGTGCTTTAAAAGAGGTCGCTCTAAGAGCGGATGCATATCAATTAGCAGGTTATAATGCGGTAGAAGTTATGAACATGAAGGAAGAAGATATTTTAAATATCAATAATAAAGTTTACCATTTCTTCCGTATTAAAGATAATGATACAAATAAAAGAGGACGTTTAGAAGAAGCTATTAACTATTATAAAAAGTATGGGAATACCATTACCTCTGGAAATGGATATGTGGATTTACTCCTAATTCTAAGTGTAATTGCCACTAGTCTAATGTTAATAACTTTGGCTTTTCTAAAATTTATGGGGTAATCGTATGCAAATAAAAATTCATGATACCCTGTATGAGGTTATAAAAAATGAAAAAGATGCTATTGATATAGAAGAATTGGAAAACTGTATAACAGATTATTTTGATAACTTTGACTATATTTTTGGTGATTATGCCTATGGTAAACTACGCTTAAAAGGATTTAATAATAAAGACAATAAAAATTTTAAACCATACAATGATATTGCTACTTTGGATTCCTATATTGAGAAATATTGTGCTTATGGTTGTCGTCATTTTGTCATTTCGAGAGTGAAGCCCTTGAAATAACTTTTTTTATTTGCTATAATAACTTTTAGAATAGCGAGGAATGAATATGGGTGTAATAATTAAATTTCCGGATGGAAGAACGGAAGAAAAAAATTGTATATCTATGTATCGTGATGTAAATGGTACAGATTATATAGTTTTAGAAACTGATAAGATGGAAAACGAAAATAGAATTGTGGGCGTAAGTCATAAACCACAAAACGAAACACTTTTTTCTTGTCCCGTAAATAGTAGTACCGATAAAGCATGGGATGCTACTAAAAAAGTATTAGTTGATGATATTCATGATAAAAAAGATGATTTTGTTTATATAAAACCAACAGAAGAAATTATGGTAACGGAAAATTTTGTTCATGAGTTAGCTTTAAGAGATGCCAACTATCAAAAATTAGCAGGTAATTATCAAGCATTTTTAAAAGCTGAAGAAGAAAAACAAGCACAAACTGCTATTAATCCATTTGAACAACAACCATTACCAGATGTGCAACAACCAGAAACTCCTGTTCTAGAACAACCACAACCACTTGAAGGGGCAACTCCAGTAGTAGAACAAGCTCCTGTAAGTGAAATTCCTTCACCAATACAACCTGAAACCCCTAATATGGAAAATATACCAGGACCAGAAGTTGTTGCTCCAATCGAAAATGCTCCTGTTGAAATGACTCCAGTAGGTACTCCAGAAATAAATAACTCTGTTGTAGAACAACAACCAATTGTGGAAGAAGCAACGATTCCAACTGCTCCAGTAATAGAAAATACCCCAGTTGCCCAAAGTGCACCAGTTGTTGAAGAAACCCCAATTGTTAATGAAGCAGTAAATCCAGTAGAAGAACCTAAAAAAGAAAAGGAATCAATTGTATCAAAATCCTATATGGAAAATGCCAGTGAATTAATTAGCAAAGTAAGAGAAATGACTGATAAATATATCGAAAATATGGAAGAAATGAAAAACGAAATCGGTAGACAACTCGAAGAAGCCAAAAAAATCAATGAACTAGCTAAACAAACTTATGATAATGCGCAACAAATCGTATCTTCTCAAATGACTCAAAATGATTTAACTAGAGATTTAACAAAAGTCGCTTAGGTGGCTTTTTTCTTTGCTCTTTAAGCATAACCAAAGAAAATGTGAATAAAATTTAATAGTGATATTATGAAAGAACTATTAAAAGAATACTATAATGTATATGATAACGATATTGTCGAAAACGATACCTTTAGTTATTTTATTTTTCACGATAAAAAATATCTTTTTATGCCCTATGTTCGCAGTGAAGAAGAATTTAAAGATTTACTTGTATTAAATGAAGAATTAATCAAAAAGGGATTTCCTACAGGAAAATTTATTCCCAACAAAGAAAATTCCTTTTTTACTCTATACGAAAAAAAGAAGTATGTCTTATTAGAAATGGATTTAAATAATCATACCGAATACAATGTCATTGATATGATAAATTTTGCTAATCTTTTGGTGGTAAAAAATACCGATACCATACTTTATCGCAATCATTGGGCAGAATTATGGAGTTCCAAAATCGATTACTTTGAGTATCAAGTAAGTCAACTAGGAAAAGACAAATTGGTCATCTTAAATAGCTTTAGTTATTATGTAGGACTTGCTGAAAATGCCATTAGTTACGTAAATAGCACCAATAAAAAATACCAGAAAACTTCCAATGAAAAAATAACCTTACAAAGAAAAAGAGTGGTATTTCCTAACATTGCCCTAAACTATTTTAATCCCATTTATTATGTCATAGATATTGAAATAAGAGATATTGCTTCTTATTTTAAGTCGTTGTTTTTTAATTCTTATGAAGACTTATGGATTGAAGTGAAAGCATACTTAAATACGAGAAAACTAAGTATTTATGGTTATCAAATGCTATACGCAAGACTTTTATACCCTTCCTTTTATTTCGATATCTATGAAAAAGTTATGGAGGGAGTTATGGAAGAAGATGCTTTAATTCCCGTAATTAACAAAGTAGAAGAATATGAGGACTTTTTAAAAGATATGTATGAACTTTTAACCAAATATGCTCCCATTGAAAGAGTAGAATGGCTATTAAAGAAAAAAGAATTATAACTCGACGTTGATAATTCCTTCAATTTCAGGGACTTCATTTTGTAACATAGATAGAATAGAATTGTTTAAAGTAAAATCCTGACCCATACATTCTACACAATGTCCTTTTAATTTCACATAAACATATTGCTCTTCGTATTTAATAAATTCAATATCTCCACCATCCATATTTAAATAAGGACGCATTTCTTCAATTAAAGATTTAATTTTTTCTTCTGTTTCCTTTGGCATTTTCATCACCTAAAAGGTATTATAGCATGTTTTTCTAAAAAAGCGAATTCGTGGTATAATGAAATAGAGGTGGATTATGAATACTTATAATACAGGAGATATAGTAGAAGGTGTTGTCAGTGGTATTTCCAAATATGGTGCTTTTGTAAATATTAATAATACCTATAGTGGACTCATTCATATCTCAGAGATATCCAATCACTTTGTTAAAAGCATTTTAGACTATGTAAGCATCGGAGAAAATATATTGTGTGAAATTCTAGAAGTAAATGAAGAAACAAAACAAATGAAATTATCTATTAAAAATATCAACTATAAATTAATTCCTCGATATGGAAAAATTAAAGATACCAAAAATGGTTTTAAAGTTTTACAAATGAAGTTGCCTATTTGGATTAGAGAAAAATTAAAAGAAATAAAAGAAAATGAAAAGTAAGGAGACTTAGAATGTTTGAAAATAAAAAAATTTTGGTTTTAGGAATGGCAAGAAGTGGTATTGCGATTGCTAAATTTTTAAGTAAATATCATAATGAAATTGTGATTACAGATTTAAAAGAACAAGAAAAAAGTGTGGTAAAAGAGTTAGAAGATTTGAACATAAAGGTTGTTATTTGTGAACAACAAGAAAACTTAATCGACGAAAGTATTGCGATTGTGATTAAAAATCCAGCAATAAGAAAAGACCATCCCGCTGTTGAAAAAGCTAGAAACTTAGGAATTCCTGTTATAAATGAAGTCGAAGCAAGTTTTTCCTTTCTACCTAAAGATACAACGATTATTGGAATTACCGGCTCAAATGGCAAAACCACCACAACCACCATTACGTATGAGTTATTAAAAACCTTAAATCGTCCAGTCTACTTAGCAGGTAATATTGGGATTCCTCTTGCCAGTATTGTGGGTGACATCAAGGAAAATGCCATTTTAGTCATGGAAATTTCCGACCATCAACTAATGGATATGAAAGAGTTTAAAACAAATATCAGTGTTCTTACCAATTTAAGTGAAGTTCATACCGATTTTCATGGTTCTTATGAAGCTTATAAACAAGTAAAAAAACGTATTTTTGCTCATCATACGAAAGAAGATATAGCCTTATTAAATCAAGAAAATCAAGATGTTTTAGAATTAACAAAGGATATTGCTTCTCAAAAGTATTATTTTTCTTCTAAAAGACCAGCAGATATTTATTTAGAGAAAGATAAAATTATATATAAGAAGGAAGAAATTATAAATATTCAGGATATTAACATTAAAGGAATGCATAATTATGAAAATTGTATGGTTGCGATTTTTATTGCCAAAACCTTTGGGGTAACGAACGAAGCAATTCAAAAGTTTTTAAGTACCTTTAAAGGAGTAGAACACCGAATTGAATATGTAAAAACTTTAAACGGAAGAAAGTTTTATAACGATTCAAAAGCAACCAATAATGAATCTACCATCATTGCTTTAAAATCATTTTCCGAAGATACCCTTTTAATTATGGGTGGGTTAGACCGCAATATTCCGTTTGATTCAATAGCCCCTTATCTTACGCATGTTAAGTGTATTCTATCGTATGGAGAAACCAAAGAAAAAATAAAAGCTTTTGCAGAAGAAAATCATGTCGATTCTGTAGTTTTAGATACCCTAGAAGAAGCAACCAAAAAAGCTTATGAAATCAGCAAGGAAGGCGATGTAATCCTCCTTAGCCCAGCATGCGCTTCATGGGATCAATTTAAAGATTTTGAAGTAAGAGGAGATACATTTAAAAAACTAGTAAACGAACTAAAATAAGGTTCTTATATTAGTTTTTTTATTTTTTTATAACCTTTATCTAGAAGAGTTGTAAATTCTTTAGGTAGTTTTTCTTTAGCTTGAAGAATGAAAGAAGCATCAAGACCATACAAGGCTTCTGCCATAGCACCCACTATACAAGCATTGGTATCTGTATCTCCACCATAAGAAATAACAGTTTTTAAGGCTTCTTCAAAACTATTGGAAGAAAAGAGAGCATATAAACAATTCGGTAACGTTTGGGAACAAGTCGAGTTAAATTTCAAGAAGGGTGTGTATTGCAGTTCTAACTGTAATGTTTTTATTATTTTTTCTTTTTGATATCCTAAGCGAGCTAGGAAAATGATTGTTACTACTTTAATCGCACTATCGATGGCTTCTTGACTATTATGGGAAGGAATTGTAGCTTGTATGGCGTTTCGTTCTATTTCTTCTTTGGTAGAAAATAAATATCCAACACTAGAGATACGCATTAAAGCTCCATTACCAGCACTGACCCCGGCTTTTTCACCTCTAACCCATTTTAAAAATTGCGGAGAAAAAGAAGTCTTGAAATAAGGCGTTATCTCAGGCTTATAAGTAGCAAATTGATTGCCATATTTTTTTAAATAATAGGTATAATCACCATTATGCAAAACAGCATCTAAAATGGCAATCGTAAGAATTGTATCGTCACTAAAAAAACTTTTTTCTGAGATTAAACAAGTTGGATTTAAAGAATGAACTTCTTTTATTTGATTATATTCATAAATAGAACTTGCTAAATCTCCAATAATTGCTCCCCACATCAAAATCACTTTCATTTAAAGTTTAGCATAAAATAAATTAGAAATATAATAAAAAAGAAACCTTCTAAGGGGTTTCTTCTAACATCGGAATTATTTATGTGTCGCGCCATCCGTAAGCGACAATTATCTGCAATCGGAATTATTTATGCGTCGCACCATCCGTAAGCGACAACTATGTTTATATTGAATGAGATAAACACTCATATAATATCTATATGGTGCCCGAGGCCGGACTTGAACCGGCACGGGTTTTAACACCCGCAGGATTTTAAGTCCTGTGCGTCTACCTATTCCGCCACTCGGGCATTGGCACTTGTCTTAATTAATTAAGACTATTTAAGTATAATATTAATTTTTAAAATAATCAACCCTTTTTTCGCTAAAAATATCGATTTTTAGTGTTGACACGCTAAAATCGACTATGATATAATCAATTTGTCGTTGGAGGAATACCCAAGTCTGGTTGAAGGGACTGGTCTTGAAAACCAGGAGGTCGCGTGAGCGGCGCAGGGGTTCGAATCCCTTTTCCTCCGCCATTTGTATTTTTAGTTATCGCGGGATGGAGCAGTCTGGTAGCTCGTCGGGCTCATAACCCGAAGGTCGTAGGTTCAAATCCTTCTCCCGCAACCATGGTTCCGTAGTGTAGGGGTCTATCACGTCTGCCTGTCACGCAGAAGATCGAGGGTTCAAATCCCTTCGGAACCGCCATTTTTTTTGGCTCCATAGCTCAGTCGGTAGAGCAGAGGACTGAAAATCCTTGTGTCGCTGGTTCGATTCCCGCTGGAGCCACCATGTAGATTTTAAAAAAACCCATATTTCTGGGTTTTTTCTTTGTACATATTTTAGTAAAAAAAAGATTTCTCACTATTTTTTAAGTTTTTGTACTTTGAGATACCTCTTGTTTATTTTACTCAAAGGTATCAATAAATTTTTTTGACATATACTATTATTGACAAATGTTATTAACTATGGTAACATTTAGTCATGGAAGCGAATGCTTCGGGGTACGTTGTATAGCGTACGGATAAAGATGGTTTATCCATCTTTTTCTTTTGGAAATATTTTTATACCTTTATTATTAAAGTTAGGATAACCAACAATTTTCTCTTTAATTGTTGCAAATGCCAAATTTTCTTTTTTATATTTTACATATTGATGAATTGGATATGAAAATAAATCAGCAACCTCAAGTCCAACAAATGTTGATGAATGTCCACCATACCATTTTGGATTGAAATAAACTCCTATTATTTTTTCTTCTAATTCTTTAGTAGATATTCTAGCTCTCCCTTTGTTATGAATTATATCATAAATATGATTAAGCAAAATTTTGTCTTCGCTTTTGCCACGGGATTCTAATATTATGATTCCTTTTTTTCTATTTTTCGTAGCATAGATATATCGTTCTAATAATAAATCAAAAGCTTTTTCATAAACATTTTCTAAATTACCTGATTTTATATATTCTTCAAGATTAATAGAAATTGAAATAATTTTACAATTAACTTCCGCTAAAATTTCGCTTAAATCGTTTATAAATTCACCATAATTAATCAAACTATCATTAAAAGGACCATCATGGCGTCTTATTTCTCTTGAATGTAAACAGACATATCTAGAATCATTATGCTTTGTGTCATTATAAAAACCATTAAGCCAATATTTTTCTTTTAATTTTCTAATATTATTTCTAATGACGGAATAATTATTTTTTTCAAAAATACAACCAGTAACCGTAAAATATTTTTCATCGTCATTTATTGAAATATTGTTATTTATTTTTTTAAATATATTGTTAATTCTACTTCCATTGCCATTTTCGTCAACAAACATAACATAATCAATATTAATACTCCAATTTTTAATTTTTTGTGGAAATTGATACCAATCCATATATAACCTCCTAGAAATTTCTACATTATAATAATTATCTTAACACAACAAATTAAAAAAATATATGCTAATAAAAAATATATGTATCAAAAGTATAAAGTAAAATACCTGAAAATCCTTGTGTCGTTGGTTCGATTTCCGCTGGAGCCACCATGTAGATTTTTAAAATCTAAACATAAAAGTTATGTGAGAAAGATTAAATTGTTACTATTCACAGCTAAAATGCCCGGAAATTAATTTTTACCACTTTTGGTATTAAAAATATTATAAAATTGGGAATCGACATATAAAAAGCAATGATTTTTTATATAAATCTTCCACTTTGAAAAAATTGACATTTTTAACAATTTTTTTCTGAAAAACTGCAAACCCTTATATTATCTAGGTTTGCGAGATTTTTTAAAATCGGCTGTGAATAGTAACATTAAATTATCATAGAAAACGTAAAGTGCTCAAATGAAAAGTTAAATTTCAGAAAAAAGGATTAAGTAGAATTTGTAAGACTAAATTGGTAGAAATAGTAAAA
>CANRJW010000003.1 GCA_947631035.1 uncultured Bacilli bacterium | reverse complement strand
TGATTATTTTAATAAATTAAAATAATCTATCGTTGGTTTGTCGTGACTCTGTCACTTTTGTTTGACAAACCTACAATCCAACCAAAAATAATCTTTGTTTTCAAAATCACACAAGAATAAACGTTCCTCATCTTTTAAATCCTCCAAAAAAGAAGGATTAATTAAAGTGCTTCTTAGTAACAAATAATGTTTTTTAACCGTTAAAGTCGACTCCTCTTTTTTATAATAATTGCTTACTTTATGAACATTTTTAAATTTTGTATAAAAGTAATTCTCACGATATTTTTTAAATAATTGAATATCTAAAGATTTCGCATTTAATTTTTCCACAACTTTATAAAAAAGATTGGCTCCATAATTTAATTCACTAGGGTCCAAAGTATAAATAAACTCAAGCATTCGAAACAATTGATAGGGACTATTTTCTGTTAAAGTAGCATATTCTCTTTTGATTTTAAATATATAGAAGGTTCGCATTTTTCTATCACCATGATTAGTATAAAATATAAAAATGCATGATTTTGTCTTATTTTGTCGAAAAGATTAAGGATTTAAGAAAAGTTTAGCAATCGTAATTTTTAAAGTTTCATAATCGTAACCACATTTTTTTAAGACTTCGTCTGGTTTACCACTATAACCAAAATCATTAATTCCTAAAACGTAATCAGCATCAGGAGTAAAGAACCCCCAAGAAAGTTTAGAACTCGGTTCTAAAACAACGGTTTTACAATTTTTAGGCAGAATTTGTTCTTGATACGTTTTATCCTCTTTTAAGAAAAGTTCTCGTGAAGGCATGGAAACAACTCGAATATCTAAATTTTCTTTTTTAAGTTCCAAAGCAAGATTTAAAGCATCTAAAACTTCTTTTCCAGTGGCTATTAAAATTCCATCCAATTTACTTTCCTCTTTGCGAACAATATAGCCACCTCTTAAAGTTAATTTAGGATTTGTCGTAGGAAGTTTTGGCATCACTTCATTTCCTAAAACAACACTCACTGGGCTTTTTTGTTTACAAATATATTCCCATACCCCTAAGATTTCTTCTATATCACAAGGGCGAAACGTTACCATATTGGGTATTGTTCTTAACATCGTAAGTTGTTCGACTGGTTCTTCTGTTGGTCCATCAAAACTACTACGAATAGAATCGTGCGTAAAAAAATACGTAACAGGCAAATTCATAAGAGCCCCTAAACGCATAGAAGATTTCAAGCGGTCAGCATTTATTAGTTTCGTACTACAATAGGTTTTTAAACCACTTAAAGAAATTCCATTTAAAATACCCGCCATGGCTTCTTCTCTTAAACCAAAATTGATATTTCTTCCTAAAGGTTTTTCTGGCATTTGTATACTTGTATTTTCTATGTACGCTTTTGTAGTAGAAGCAACATCTGCACTTCCTCCAAGCATAAATTCGGTCTTTTTAGCAACCATATTCAGTATCTTATGATTCGTCATTAATAAATTTTCACTATAAGCATCATTGACTTTAAAATTTAAACTTTCAAACGGAATCACAAAATTTTTATTGACCAACATATAAAGTAAAGAAAGAAGTCGATCGTTGGCACTCGTTTTAATCTTATTAAAATAAGCAACATAGTTTTTGTATTTTTCTCCAACACGTTCATTAATTAAAGAGCGAATATAAACAACCGAATCCTTTCGAACTTCAAAAGGCGCAACTGTGACATTTAATTTTCTTTTGATAGCAAAAATATCATCGTCACTTAAAGGACCTTCAAAAGTAACACTTTTATTTTCATTACGCGAATCTTTTCCCAAAATCGTTTTAAAAAATAAAATAGAGGGCTTTTTACTTTTTTTAGCATTCGTTATAGCTTTATCAATTAGCTTAAGATTATTGCCATCTTTTATTGTATCGACATAAAAACCAATCGCAGAAAAACGTAATTCTAAATCTTCTATAAAGGTGGTAGCAACACTTCCATCGTTCGTAACACCAGAAAGATCACATAAAATCATCAATTTATCTAATTTTTGCACTCCAGCAAAAGAAGTAGCTTCATAACTAATGCCTTCCATTAAATCGACATCGCTACAATAGATATAGGTTCGATAATCAATTAATGCTTCGTTCTCCTCTTCGCTTTTTAAAATATTTTCAATGTAACGTTCTGCTAAGGCAAGACCAACTCCTGTACTAATTCCTAATCCAGCACTGCCAATCGTTGCATCTACTCCAACCGTAATATCTTTATCAGGAAATCCCGGAAGAATAGAATTAAGAGAACGATATTGTTTTAAATCTTCTTTCGAAATCGGAAAACCACAAATATGTAAAGTAGCGTAAAGGACACTTGAAGCATGACCGGAGGCAAGAACAAAACGGTCGCGATTCAACCATTCCGGATTTTCTGGATTATAATTTAAGTGTTTTGCATAGAGCGTATATAAAATAGGTGCGGCGGACAAAGAAATTCCTGGATATCCACTTTTCGCATTGCTAATCATATCTAGTGCAAGTGCTTTTATCTCATTCACCGCATTTATATCATTTTCTATCATAAGTATCCCTGCCTATTCTTTAAATAAGTATAACAAAAAATAGCAAAAATTAAAACCATTTTGCTATTTTTCCATTCAAATAAGCTTCTTTTTTCGTTAAAGCATCATATAAATTAATATTTAGATGATTACAGATGGCAACCAAGGCGAGGAAGATGTCGGCGATTTTCAGTTCGGTGTCTAAATAGGTATCATTTTTTAAAGAAATACGAATTTCTTTTCCTAGTTCTATCACTTCAAAAAACAAATGAAACATTTCATCAGAAATTTCTTTTGAAATATTTTTACTAGTAGTAGAAGTTTCTAAAACATATTTTTGAATCCCATCTAGGTTTTCATTTCTTGGTATAGAATATAAAAGTTGTTCTTGCATTATTTATCACCTACAGCGATTGTAGAATCGCTTCTTTCTAGATTTTGTTCATTTAAGTATTTCGTACTGGTATTAATAGCAATGATACCTAAAAAGACCACCGAATAGAGCAAAATAACTCCACAATATTTTGTCCATAATTTTTTCATATACATTCCCTCTTTCTGTTTTAAGATTAACACGTATATTTGTTCGTGTCAAGAAGATTTGTGAACATTTGTTTGACTTTTTACATTTCATGTGTTAATATGAAACTGGAGGTAAAAACTTTATGAAAGAATTAACGCCAAAACAAACAGAAGTCTTAAATTATATTAAAAAATATACGGCTATGCATGGGTTTCCCCCATCTATTCGAGAGATTTGTCAAGGACTAGGACTTTCAAGTCCAGCAACTGTTCATGCCCATGTCAAAAAACTAGAAAGTGCTGGAGCCATTAAAACAAGCAACAATAAATTTAGAACCATTGAAGTTTTAGTTGACAATGAATATTTAGAGAAGAATGAGGATGTTATTAAAATTCCTTTACTTGGAAAAATTACAGCTGGTAGTCCGATTGAAGCTATTGAGCAACCAAATGAATTTTTTAATATTCCAGCTTCTTTAGTTCCTAGACAAGAAACCGTATTTGCTCTTCATGTTAGTGGTGAATCCATGATTAACAAAGGAATATTTGATGGAGATTATGTAATCGTTCAAAAACAAAAAGTAGCTAGAAATGGTGAAGTGGTTGTAGCAATGACACCGGAGAATGAAGTTACTTTGAAAACATTTTATAAAGAAAAAGATTATATAAGACTTCAACCTGAAAATGATACCATGTCCCCTATTATTTTAGAGAATTGTACCATTTTAGGAAAAGCCATTGGTCTATATAGAAAATTTTAAAAAAAACAAAACTTTAGAACCTAAAAAATTCTAAAGTTTTTTATTTTGTGGCAAGGACGATGCGGAAACCCTTGTTACTAGTTGCACGACCATCATCTGGAGAAAAAGCAAATACTCCAGAAGACACTCCATCGCCACCGAAGCCACCACGATGAATCCAAGGATAAGACGAATAGGCTAAGCGAGCGATATCATCCCACATTGAACTTTTATAAAAGGTATTGAATGGTGCAAATGGTCCAACTTCACCGGTAGCATCTCCTAATATTCTCCTTTCCCAATGCGAATGGTCTGTTCCATAATTATAAACATCATAATATTTTGCATTTTCCTTAGTTAAATCAGTATCTGATAAACCGCTTGAACTCCAAATTGGTGTTGTACTAAGATTATTCAACACAACACTTGCCACTTGCTCCCATACTCCTCCATTCATATCATATATTCCACTATAATTTCCCGTGGTACTTGCTAGTTGTTCACTACTTTCACCATAGGCTGTATTTCCTGTATATCCAGTTTTATAACTATTTGTATTCGCTGATACTTCTGTACAATTATTTTCATTTTCACATCTTCCATAGATACTTTGGGTTAAATAAGCTACGGCTCCCCATTCCGTATTCTTCATATTATGACTTTGTAACTTAGGCATATAGTTTTGAGAATTTCTAAAAGAATCTCCCATTGTAATATTCAACCAGCTAGTTGCATTAGGCTTGATTTGTATTTTATTTTCTCCAGCATTACTTGTTTCAAATTTACCTACCCATAAACCATTTCCTCCAAAGGCTAGAAATGCAGGATGCGTCATCCAATCCTCATAATGGCAATTTCCACTTTCTCCACTTGCTCCTTGTACTTTATTCTCTAACATTGGAGTTTCGCATTCTCTATAGATTTTTGAATCTTTTGTATTTTCTAAACCAAATCGTATTTCTATTGCTAAATTATTTTTGCTGACTATTCCTGTCGCAGAAGTATATTTTCCTAATTGTTCATCAAATAATCGATAACTATATTTTGGTATCCATACAAAATAACTTTCGATATCTTCTTCTGATATTTTTTCATTATCTTCATAACTTTTAGCAGACTCTGTTAATATTACAGCATTGGCCCACTCTTTATCTTCGTAACTATACCACCCTCCACTTTCAGGTTTTACTTTTGTTACTTCTCCTTTTTCTCCTATTGTAACAGGTATCATTCCATCTCCTAATACTGGGTCTGCTCCATTTAATATTGGCTCTCCTTTTGATGTTTTAAATGCTACTGTACATTTTACTTTCTTGGCTTCTCCTTTATTTTCTATGTTCTCTAAACTCCATGTACTACTATTCCATGTGGCTGTTACATTATCTTCACATGAAACTTCTTCTACTATATAGCCATCACCTTTATTTGGAAATTTAGTATTCGTTTGGGTTTGTCCGTCTATGGTAAAAGCCAAGTTTATATCTTTTGTACTAAAATCTGGTACTGTGCCTTTCAAGACATCAAAAGAAGCCTTTTCTTCATACATAGCAAAACTTCGGTATAGACTTATACCTCCGATTATTAATACAATTGCTATTATGCTTCCTATTATTATTTGTTTTTGTTTCTTATTTTTGTTAAACCGCTTTAAGTCCTCTGGTTTTCTATTATTTAATAGACCCCCCCCCCAGACGAC
This sequence comes from uncultured Bacilli bacterium, assembly GCA_947631035.1. Taxonomy (GTDB): domain Bacteria; phylum Bacillota_I; class Bacilli_A; order RF39; family UBA660; genus MGBC108787. Next base: position 58,364 of record CANRJW010000003.1, on the reverse strand, counting down.
TATTTTCACTGGTTGGGAGGTTCTTTTTGAAACTATTCATTTCTCTTTCCTCCATATCTTAATCTAATTCTACACTCTTTTTCCAATTTTGACAATCTCCTTTAAAGAAAGTTTTGACATCTTTTGTCGAATCTATTGAAATATATTATGTTTCCTCTATAATAACTCACCGTTACCCAAAAAGAGCGTTTACTATCCATTTTCTTTCTTCCTTACTAAGGGACCGTTTTGGTTTTTGAAAGGGCAAAAAGGAGTGAGTAGTTATGACGAATATGCACTTCAATTACTTGTTGTTGTTTTACTCGTTATTATAATTATGCTAATTATAGTTATACTACAATTAGTGTAAAAAAAACGATATATCATTAGAGTTTCCTCTTTTGATATAACGCTTACATATAGTAGGCGTTACCTTTTTTGGTAACACTTACATTTTGATTATAATTTATTTTTTTATAAATAACAAGTTTTTTCATTAAACCATGAAAAAAGAAGGTTGTTCCTCCCTTTTAAAATGCATAGAAACCACTAAAAATAATTGCCAATAATATAAATAAAATAATCACTATAAAAGCACTATTTATTCCTTGATTATTATTGCAAGAATTTCCTTGAGGTTTACAACAAGAGTTCATTTACTTGAACACCTCCTTATATTTTAAAGACTAAATGAAAGCCCCTACAATGATGATAAGTAGGATAAATAATACAAGTATGATGGCTGGACCAAGTCCATTGTTTCCATTTCCACAACAATTATTCATAATTTCATTCCTCCTTTATTTGTCTTTTCAATAATATTGTATGGCAAATTTAGAAGATGGTGAGTGTTCTTCTTGTTTTTTTCTAAATAATTCGCTATAATAAAAAATGTTTAGGAGGATTTTTATGAAGAAAAAATTAGTAGTTCTTGGCTTATGTACTTTTATGGTATGTGGTTGTGGTAAAACAATTCCTACATTAAGTAATGGACAAGAAGCCATTGTATCATTTAGTAATGGAAATGGAATAAGTGCCAATGATTTATATAATGATTTAAAAAATAATTTTGGATTAGAATCATTAATTAGTCTTATTGACAAACAAATACTAGAAGATAAGTATAAGGATAATTTAGAAAGTGCTAATGAATATGCTGATTCTACAATGAAAGCTCTAGAAGAAAATTATGGAGATGATTTATTAAATGCTATTCAAACTTATACATCTTATCAAACAATAGAAGGATATCGTAATTACACTTATGTTGGTTATTTACAAAACTTATGGATGGAAGATTATGCTAAAACTCAAGTAAGTGAAAAAGATATGAAAAAATATTATGAAGATAATATTTATGGTGATGTTTTAGTAAATCATATCTTAGTAACGAAAAATGTCAGTGATGATGCTACTGATGAAGAAAAAACCAATGCTGAAAATGAAGCAAAAGAAAAAATCAATACTATTATTGCTAAATTAAAAGAAAGCGATAATGTTAAAGAAACATTTACTTCTCTTGCTAAAGAATATTCAGAAGATACTTCAACAAAAGAAGATGGTGGTTCTCTTGGTTACATCAATAATGGCACTTTATCAAGTTCTTATGACGAAATCGTTGAAAATGCCTTCAAATTAAAAGATGGTGAATTCTCAACAGAAGTGATTACAACAGAACTTGGTTATCATGTAATCTATAGAGAAGCTTCTAAAGAAAAAGCAAGTTATGAAGATGTTCAAGATTCCATTCGTACAACATTATCTGAAGAGTTATTAAGTACTGATGCATCTATTACAATTAAAGCCTTACAAGAACTACGTAAAGAATATGGTATGGAAATTGCTGATAGTGAATTACAAAGTCAATATGCTCGATATATTCAAAATGCTTTAGCACAAGCTCAACAATCAACTACTGCTGATTAGTCAAAAAAAGAATCATCGTTCGGATGATTTTTTTATGCCTTCTAATACATTATCGATTTCTAAAGAAGTAAATCCTTTATTTAAAAGTCTACCTTTTATTTGGTACCACAAAGAAGAATCTTCATATTTACGACAATATTTTTGATAAAGCTTTTCGGCTTCCTTTTTTAAAGCAGTGAGATTATTAGGAAGTTCATGAGTTTCTAAAATCTCTACAATATCTTCTTTTTGGTAGCCTTCATTTAAAAAAGTATAAAGAATCTTTTCTTTTATTTTGGCTGAACTTTCTTTTTTATAGGTTTTAATTTTTTTAGTGATTACTTCTTGAAGTCTTTTTTTCCATTCGTCTTTTGAAATGGTATTTAATTCCTCTTTTATTTCCTCTTCTTTAAAACCAAGTTGAATTAATTTATACTCTATTTTTTTAGGGCCATTTTTAGTTAATAAAAATTGGTCGTGAATATACATTTTTAAGTATTCGTGGTCATTAATTAACTTTTGCCTCTCCAATGATTGAATCGCTTGTTCAATTTCTTTTTCATTGTATTTTTGTTGCTTTAAATACTTTCTAATTTCTTCTTTAGAACGATTTTTAAAACTGATATATTTTAAAGCAACATAAAAACAAGCAAGTTTATTGTTTTCTCTTTCAATCTCTTCTAATTCTTTATCTGTGATTTCCTTTTTTAATAAAAGATCATACTTTAAAATGATATCATCATACAAAGATAAAGAAGATTCATTATCAAAAAAAGTAATTTTATACGTATTGTTTTTTAATTTTTTATAACTTTTTATTTTCATAGTTCCATTATAATGCAAACTTTTTTTCGGTGCAATTATTTTTTCTCAATTTTATTTCATACTCACAAATATTATTATGTCACCTCAATTCTTTAGCTGATTTCTTTTTGAACAATTCGCTTCCTCGATTTCATGATTTTTCTTCCGTCGGAGCTAGCACAACACGAAAGCCAACCAAATCGCCATTAACTCCAGGATATTCATCAAAAGCAAATACACCGGCATCTGTACCATTAACAGAATCACCACCTCGAGTAAAACATGCCCCAGACAAATAAGAATTATTAGATAAAAAATTGGCATAATCAGCAAACATGGAACTCATAATATCTTGACCCTTGATAACTACACCAAATGGCCCTAATTCCCCAGTAGCATCGCCTAATATACGTTTGTTATACTCTGTAATTAAAACACTATAATTATACACATCATAATATTTTTTATCCGTTAAATCGTTATCATTCATTCCACTTTTACTATAATTGATGTTAGAGTTACCACTTTGATACATAAAACTAGCTGTTTCTTCCCACACTCCACCACTCATATCATAAATACCACTATAGTTTCCACTAGTACTAGCTAATACACTATTTTTATCTGTATACGTCCATGAAATATCATTATTTGTTTTTGGAGTAGATGTTTTATAATCTTTGTATGCTGGATAGCCAGTTGTAGGTTTATTTTTAGCTGACATCCCAGTAATACAATTTTGACTATTATTTATCATTATTTCTGTACAGTTGTCACTGCTTTCACACTTTCCATAAATACTATGTGTTAAATAAGCAACCGCTCCCCACTCGGTATTCTTCATTAAGTGACTTTGTAAATTTGTTTCATAGTTCAATGAAGTTCTGAATGCATTTCCTAAACTTATATTTCTCCAACTATATTGATTGGGCTTAATAACAATTTTATTTGCTTCAGTTGCATTATTATGCGCTTGAGCATCTGTTACACTATTTGCTCCTGCATATCCGGTTTCAAACTTGCCAACCCAAAAACCTGTTGCGTCAAATGCTAGAAATGCAGGATGCGTCATCCAATAATCTTTTTGACATTTTCCGTCACTTCCTGATGCTCCTTGTACTTCGTTTATCATAGGCGTTTTGCATGTTGATTCTCCATCTATTTCCCCGTCATCTGTTGTATTGTCTGTGCCAAACTTTATTTCAATCGCTTTTTGGGATTTATCTTTTACTACTCCTGATGTTGTATATTTTTCCATATCAAATATTTTATATTTATATTTCGGTATCCATACAAAATAACTTTCAATATCACTTTCTTGTATTTCTGCTCCTACTTCTAGTTCTGTTGCACCTTCCTTTAGTATTACTGCATTCGCCCATTTATGTTCTTCATATTTATACCAGGTTTCTCTTATATCTGCTTTTGTTACTTCTCCATTACTTTCGTTTATTTCTACTGGTATTAAATTTTCTTTTAATACTGGATCTGTTCCATTAAGTAGTTTTTCTTTATAGATAGGTCTAAAGTCAGGTATAGTTCCTTTTAAAACATCAAAAGTTTTCTTTTCTTCATACATAGCAAAACTTCGGTATAGACTTATACCTCCAATTATTAATACGATTGCTATTATACTTCCAATGATATTTGTTTTTGTTTTTTATGTTTATTAAATCGCTTTAAGTCCTCTGGATTCTTATTATTATTTAATATACCCCCCCCCCAGACGACTATTTTCACTGGTTGGGAGGTTCTTCTCAAATTCTTTCATTTGTTTTTCTCCTCCATATCTTAATCTAATTCTACTCTTTTTTTGAAGTTTTGACAAGACAACAAAAAAAGAAAATAGCTTTTACACTATTTCCTATTAATCATCCATTAATTTTTCTTCAAAGAATTCACTGGCATCATCATCCATAAATTCTTTTTGAAGTAAAAGTTCAATATCACTATATTGTTTTGCTCCTGTTCCAGCAGGAATTAATTTACCAATTAAGACATTCTCTTTTAATCCTCTTAAGTAATCGATTTTTCCACGAATCGCAGCATCGGTTAGGACTCTTGTTGTTTCTTGGAAAGATGCAGCAGACAAGAAAGAATCAGTTTCTAGTGAAGATTTTGTAATACCAAGCATAATTGGACGACCTTTAGCAGGAACTCCACCTCTTAAGATAACTGGTTTATTTCCATTCGTAAATTCTCTCATTGATACGGTTAAACCTTCTACGAAGTCAGTATCTCCAGCATCAACGATACGAACTTTATTAATCATACGAGATACGATAATTTCGATGTGTTTATCGGAAATATCAACACCTTGTAATTTATAAACCATTTGAATTTCTTTTAAGATGTATTCTTGAGCCGTAATTGGGTCAGTTACAGCAAGTAATTCTTTAGGGCTAATCGCACCTTCCGTTAATTTATCTCCGGCTTGAACCATATCGCCAACATTAACACGAACTTTCATGTTGTAGTTCGTAATATGATCTCTTACTTCAACATCATTGGCAATTACAATCTTGTATTTACCATTTTGTTCTTCAATAGATTCTACTTTACCACTAACCTCAGCAATCGTAGCTTTTCCTTTTGGTACTCTTGCTTCAAATAGTTCTTCAACTCTTGGAAGACCTTGCGTAATATCGGCATCTCCACCATGGGCAACACCACCAGAGTGGAAAGTACGCATGGTAAGTTGGGTACCAGGTTCACCAATAGATTGAGCAGCCATAATACCAACCGCTTCACCCGTTTCAACTAAGTTACCCGTTGCTAAGTTGCTACCATAACATTTTTGGCAAACACCATTTTCACATTTACATGTCAAAATGCTTCTAATTTCAACCTTTTTAATTCCAGCTTTTTCGATTTTAGCAACAACGTTTTCGGTAATCATTTCACCCTTATCAAGGATTAATTCTTTCGTTTCTGGATTAATAATCTTTTGAGTAGTGAAACGACCTAGAATACGTTCAGAAAGTGGTTCAATAACAGATCCATCTTTATCATTTACTAAATCGTAAACTTCTACGCCATTAATAGATCCACAATCGTATTCACGAACAATGATATCTTGAACAACATCAACTAAACGTCTTGTTAAGTATCCAGAGTCTGCTGTACGAAGAGCTGTATCGGCAGAACCTTTACGAGAACCATGGCTTGATAAGAAGAATTCAGATACATTAAGTCCTTCCATGAAGTTTGAAGTGATTGGGATTTCAACGGTAGAACCATCTGGTTTCGCCATTAATCCACGCATACCAGAAAGTTGAACGAAGTTTGAAATAGATCCACGAGCACCTGAGTTCATCATCATGAATAATGGATTATCAAAATCATCTTTAGACATTTCTTGTAATTCCGCTTTAATCTTATCACTTTGGTTATTCCATGTTTCAATAACATTGTTGTAACGTTCTTCTTCCGTAATTAAACCACGTTTAAATTGTTTATTAATTTTATCAACAATTTCTCTACCTTCTGCGATAATTTCATTTTTCTTTTCACTTAATTTAATATCAGCAGCTGAAACCGTAATACCAGCAACAGTAGAATACTTAAATCCTAAGTCTTTTAATTTATCAAGCATAATAGAAGTTTCCGTTGTTTTATATCTTTTGAAGACTTGAGCAATAATATTTTGTAAAGTCTTTTTAACAAATGGTTGGACAAGTTCCATTTTTGCAATTTCTTCTTTTAAATTAGTACCCATTGGTAAGAAGTATTTACTTGGCGTAATTCCCTCGATATTGGCTTTGGTTGGTTCATTAATATAAGGGAAAGAATCGGGTAGAATTTCATTAAATATAATCTTACCACAAGTGGTTACTAAGTATTTATCTTTTTGATCATCTGTAAATAGTTTATGTTTGAAGGAATTTACAGGAACTACAATTCTTGTATGTAGTGTAATTTCTTTTCTTTCATAAGCCATTAAGACTTCGTTTTCATTTTTGTAAGCCTTAGCTTCATTTTCTTCTCCGGCTTTTTCAATCGTTAGATAGCAGTTACCAAGTACCATATCTTGTGATGGGGTAACAATTGGTTTACCATCTTTAGGGTTTAAGATGTTATTAGCACCTAACATTAAAATTCTAGCTTCGGCTTTCGCTTCTTCACTTAAAGGCACGTGAACAGCCATTTGGTCTCCATCGAAGTCTGCGTTAAATGCCGTACATACAAGTGGGTGTAAACGAATGGCTTTACCACCAACTAGTTTTGGTTCAAATGCTTGAATACCAAGTCTATGTAGAGTTGGAGCACGGTTAAGCATAACTGGATGTTCCGTTATGACATCTTCTACAACATCCCATACAGAATCATCTCGAGACTCAATTAACTTTTTAGCGCCCTTAATGTTATGGGCAAGTCCTCTTTCAACTAAACCATGAATAACATGTGGTTTAAATAACTCTAGAGCCATTTCTTTTGGAATACCACATTGATACATTTTTAAGTTTGGTCCAACAACGATAACACTACGTCCAGAATAGTCAACACGTTTACCAAGTAAGTTTTGACGGAAACGACCTTGTTTTCCTTTTAGCATACTTGCTAAACTCTTTAAAGGACGATTTCCAGCCGCCGTAACACTTCTTCCACGACGTCCATTATCAAATAGACTATCAACAGCTTCTTGAAGCATACGTTTTTCGTTTTGGACAATAATCGTTGGTGCTCCGAGTTCTAGTAATTTCTTTAAACGATTGTTACGGTTAATGATACGACGATATAAATCGTTTAAGTCACTCGTAGCAAATCTTCCTCCATCTAGTTGAATCATTGGACGAAGTTCTGGTGGAATAACTGGTAGAACGGTTAAAATCATCCATTCTGGTTTATTATTCGATTCTTGGAAAGCAACTAAGCAATCTAAACGTTTTACTAAACGAACACGTTTTTGCCCAGTAGCATCCTCCAATTCTTTTCTTAAATTTTCAACTTCTTTATCGATATCCACTTCTTTAAGTAAAGTTTGGATGGCTTCTGCTCCCATTCCGACTTTAAAAGAATTACCATATTTTTCATAATAAGCACGATATTCTTTGTCAGATAGAGTTTGCTTTTTGGCAAGAGGAGCACTTCCTGGGTCTAGAACAACATAACTTACGAAGTATAAAACTTCTTCCAAATCTCTTGGAGACATGTCAAGAACTAGGCCCATCTTAGAAGGAACCCCTTTAAAGAACCAAATATGAGAGCATGGACTAGCAAGTTCAATATGTCCCATACGTTCACGACGTACTTTAGACTTTGTTACTTCAACACCACAACGATCACAGACCACATTTTTGTATCTTAATCTTTTGTATTTACCACAACTACATTCATAGTCTTTCGTTGGTCCAAAGATTTTTTCACAGAATAATCCATCACGTTCTGGTTTTAAGGTACGATAGTTAATGGTTTCGGGTTTTTTAACTTCTCCATAAGACCATTCGCGAATTTTTTCGGGGCTTGCGATACCTATTTTTATTCCTTTAAAATTATTTACTTCTATCATAGGATATCACCACCTTCCAAATCTTCTTCATCCAAATTATCTGGGAATTCTAAATCGTCTAAATCGTTTTCTTCAAATTCATCTTCGCTATCCATATCTTCTTCTTGATAATCACTAGCCGTTTCTTCTTCACTTGTTTCTTCTTCAACAACTTCTTTATCGTTTAAATCGATTTCGTCGATACGAATCGTATCTTCTTGTTCTTCGTCTTTTTCAATTTCTTTTAAATCAAGTAAATGATCTTCTTGATCAAGAATTTGAATATCTAAGCCTAGAGCTTGGAATTCTTTAATCAATACTCTAAAGCTTTCTGGTACACCGGCTTGATTTACCGTTTTACCTTTTACTAAGGCTTCGTATACCTTAACACGACCAATAACATCGTCGGATTTAATCGTTAAGATTTCTTGTAAGACATGAGCAGCACCATAAGCATATAATGCCCAAACTTCCATTTCACCAAATCTTTGTCCACCAAATTGGGCTTTACCACCAAGTGGTTGTTGCGTAACAAGTGAATAAGGTCCAGTAGCACGCGCATGTAATTTATCATCAACCATGTGGTGTAGTTTTACCATGTACATAACACCAACATTGATACGATGTTCAAATGGTTCTCCAGTACGTCCGTTAATTAGCTCGACTTTTCCGTCTTCGTCCATTCCGGCAGCTCTCATTTCTTCATGAATATCGTCTAGGTTTGCTCCATCAAATACTGGAGTTGCATATTTAACACCTAACTTTTTACCAGCCATTCCTAAGTGTACTTCTAGGATTTGTCCAATGTTCATACGAGATGGAACACCAAGTGGATTTAACATAATATCAACTGGCGTACCATCTGGTAAGTATGGCATATCTTCTTCTGGTAAGACTAGAGAGATAACACCTTTGTTACCATGACGTCCACTCATTTTATCTCCAACTTGAATTTTACGTTTTTGAATAATATAAACACGAATAATTTTAAATACACCAGCAGGCATATCGTCACTGTTTTCTTTTGTATAAACTTTTACATCATGAACAATACCATCAGCACCATGTTCGACACGTAAAGAAGTATCACGAACTTCACGCGTCTTTTCACCAAAAATGGCATGTAACAATTTTTCTTCACTCGTTAATTCTTGAACACCTTTTGGTGTAACTTTACCAACTAAGATGTCCCCTTCTTTTACTTCAGTACCGATTCTTACGATACCTTCAGCATCTAAGTTTTTACGAGCATCTTCTCCAACATTTGGAATATCTCTCGTAATTTCTTCAGGTCCTAGCTTTGTATCACGGCATTGAATTTCATAACGTTCAATATGTAGAGATGTATACACATCATCTTTTACTAATCTTTCATTTAATATTACCGCATCCTCGTAGTTATAACCATTATAGGTCATGAAAGCAACGGTCATATTTTTACCTAGAGCAAGTTCACCATTTTGAGTACTTGGTCCATCAGCAATAACTTGTCCCACATGCACTTTATCACCTTTTTTAACTAAAGGACGGTGATTTAAACTACTTGAGGCATTGGTTCTTTCAAAGTTTGCTAAGTAGTAAGTTTCAGAACTTTTGGCATTTTTAATGACTATTTTTAAAGCATCCGCATATTCTACAACACCATCGGTTTTAGATACAACAGTACTTCCAGAATATTTTGCTGCTACGTGTTCAACACCTGTTCCAACAATTGGAGAATCACAAGTTAATAGTGGAACAGCTTGACGTTGCATGTTTGCACCCATAAGCGTACGATTCGCATCATCGTAATCCAAGAATGGAATACAACTTGTTGTAATGGCAACCAATTGACTTGGCGCAACATCGACAAAGTTAACATCTTCACGTTTACACATAACGTTATCGCCATTAATACGAACTAATACTTCATCTTCAACAATACGATTGTCATCGTCTAATTTAACAGTAGCTTGTGAAATATAGAAGTCTGCTTCTTCATCCGCCGTCATATAAACTACATCATCCATTTGGACAACGCCATTTACAACTCTTCTATAAGGGGTGGTAATAAATCCATATTCATTAATTTTGGCATATCCAGCTAAAGAAGTAATAAGACCAATGTTTTGTCCTTCTGGAGACTCAATTGGACAAATTCTTCCGTAGTGGCTTGCATTAACATCACGAACATCCATTCCAGCACGATCTCTTGATAATCCACCTGGCCCTAAACTAGATAAACGTCTTTTATCGGTTAATTCAGCAATTGGGTTAATTTGGTCCATGAATTTAGATAATTGAGAAGAACCAAAGAATTCTTTTAATATCGCCGTAACCGGACGAATATTAATTAAAGATTTTGGGGTAACGGAATCTAATTCTTGAGTGGTCATTCTCTCACGAATAACTCTTTCCATTCTAGACATTCCGGTTTTAAATTGATTTTGAATTAATTCTCCTACTTGACGAACACGGCGATTTCCTAAATGGTCAATTTCATCATCATTACCAAAACCATCATGTAAGTTTAAGTAGTAAGAAATAGAAGCATAGATATCAGAAATGGTAAGTCTTTTGATATCAATCGTTTGGTCATTACCAATAATCTTAACCACTTTTTCAGGGTTTTGCTTATCGTAAACTAAAATTTCTTGAACTTTATTATATTCATCTAATTCTTCATTAATCGTAACTTCTTTGACGCCAAAACCATTTTTTAAAATTGGTTTTATTTTTTCTAATAAATCTTTAGTAACAACCGTTCCTTTTTTAGCAACAACTTCTTTACCATCTTTAATATCCATAGCAAGAGTTGCATTTAAAAGTCGATCTGCAACATTTAATTTTTTATTAAATTTATAACGTCCTACTTTAGCAAGGTCATAACGGAAATGATCAAAGAATCTCGTTACCAATTGGTTCTTTGCAGAATCCAAAGTAGCGGGTTCCCCTGGACGTAATTTTTCATAGATTTCAATTAAAGCTTCATCGGTATTTTTGGTGCTATCTTTTAAGATGGTATTTTCTAGATAAGCATTTTCACCAAAGACACTTCTAATATCCTCATCACTAGATAACCCTAGTGCTCTTAAAAATGTCGTAACAGGTACTTTTCTTGTACGATCAATTCTTACATACATGATATCACGAGCATCAAGTTCATACTCTAACCATGTACCACGATTTGGAATGACTTCTCCAGAAATAATACGACGTCCATTTTTATCGATTTCACGTTTAAAATAGATACTAGGACTTCTTACTAATTGCGAAACAATAACACGTTCTGCTCCATTAATAATAAATGTTCCAGCATCGGTCATCAAAGGCATATCTCCTAAGAAGATTTCTTGTTCCTTTACTTCTCCTGTTTCATGGATAAATACTCTTGCTTGAACCTTTAATGGTGCAGCATAGTTAACCATTCTTTCCTTAGATTCTTTTACAGAATATCTAGGCGTATCAAAAGAATAGTCACCAAAGTCGATGGTCACATTACCCGTAAAACTCTCTACTGGGAATAATTCTTCGAATGTCTCCTTAATACCTTCCTCTAAGAACCATTGATACGATTTTTTTTGGATTTCCAATAAATCCGAAAGTTCCATAGTGTTTTTTGATTTTGAAAAACTTCTTCTTTCGGCGTAGTCACCGAATTTTTTAACTTTATAAGCCACGATTTCACCCCATCTAAAATTTTTTTTCAAATAACCTAATTTATCAAAAAATTAACACGTCACCAATTTATAATTTTATCAGTCTTTACAAGTGGTGTCAATTCTTTTTTGCTTTAAAAACGAAAAAACCTTTATCTTTTTTCATTATTTCTATTTCATAGGTTTCTTTTAATATTTTTTCAATACTTTTTGCCCCTTGGTCTTTACGAACCACAAACCACAAAGTCCCCTTTTTTGTCAAATGGTCTTTAGCCCCTAATAAAATCTTTAAAACCACTTCTTTACCGGCCCGTATCGGAGGATTGGTAATGATAACATCATAAAATCCCGAAACATTTTCGTATAGATTACTTTCCAAGACCTTAATCGCAACATCATTCTCTTTACCATTTTTCTTTGCCAAATGAATGGCCCTTCGATTGACATCTAGTAAAGATGTTTCGATTTGTAAAACTTTGGCTAGAACAATACCGATAAACCCATAGCCGCAGCCCACATCTAGAACAGAAGAAACCTCCTCATGCTCCTCTAAAAAAGTCTCCACTAAAAGTTTACTACCATAATCAATTTTATTTTTGGAAAAAACTCCATTATCACTTATAAAAGAAAATGCCTTCTCTTTATAGCGATAATCAATTGTTCTAAATTCACTTTTTAATGATTCGTTATTTGTAAAATAATGTTCCAAAAAATCATTCCCTCTTATCTAAAAGATTAATTATATTTAGAATTATAATATAAAGAAAGAAGAAAAGCAATTGTTTTTTTAGAATTTATCTTCCCTTTTTTGCTTCATTTTTGTAAATCAAAGCCGTATCCAATTTGGATAATAATTCTACGATCGTATGACCAGTTGTTGCTTCTAAAAAAGAATAATTTTCATTTAGCATCACAGCATAGTACAATTGTTTTTCTTTAGAAAATCCTAAGATTAACTTTTTTTCCAAAGCCAAGTCACTTTTAATAAGTGGATAAGCATCCAAAGAAAAATCGTCTAGATGTACAAAACCCATTTTTTGTCCGTTTAAAATCCAAGTTCCTATAATAGAAGATCTATTTTGTTCGAGTAACAATTCTTGTCCTTCTAAAGCTTTTTGATATAAAAGCGTATCCATTTTTTATCCCTTCTTTCCCGTAAGTTGTTATTTTAACATACTTTTTGATTTTTTTTATCAAAAAAAATAAAGGAAAAATGAAATCAAAATTTTTCCTTTTTATAAATGATAATATTTGATTGCTTTTTTAGCATTCTCTAAAGCATATTCGATAATTTCATTTCCAGCTTGAATACCGACATAAGAAAAAAAACTATTAAAAATCAATTTACCTTGAAACATCAATAAAGTTGTTTTAATCATTTTAGGAATTTCCGTAGGTGATATAATTTTATCGATATCAGCCCGTACGCCTTTTACCATATAAAGTTTTCCATCTTCAGATAAAATTTCGGTATACTCCCTTTCAAATCCCATCAAAAGGAAATGGTCACTTGTAACAGCACTTTTAAATCCTTTTATTATTTCTAGTTCTTCGTTAGTAAAATTATAAGGATTTTCTATAACAAAATCATCAATAATATTTTTGTGTTCCCATAGATAGTCATCGACTTTCATTAATTTATTTACATCCAATCCCTCTTGTTTATAAATTCTGACAATTTCAGGACACAAATGGTACTTTTTGTTGGTATAATCCAGTACCCCAAAATAAAGCTTATAGTATAAATCAGCAGCATCTTTACAAAGATGGGCATTATGTTGAGGAATAATCACGAGTTGCTTATGTAAATCTATCGATTTATACATTTCCTTTTTATAGTCTTTAGGGGTAAAACCATTCATAGCTGAACAGGGCATTTCATCTAAAGCCTCGTTTATAATTTTTAAGTCCTTTCCTTCAAAAATGAAAGATAAGACTTCTCGATAATTCAAAACCCTTGCTTCATCAATCGTTCTAAAAAGAAATGCACTTATAGGACGTTTACGAATTGTATCATACATCAATTTTACTTTTTCATTTCGTATAGGAAAACCATAATAGAAAATATCATAATAATCTCGAATATCAAAAGGATTTGTCCCAGCAATCCCAAATTTTTGACGAGCATCATCCAAATCGTCTAATAAATTCCAATACTCTCGATAATAAATCGTTTCTTCTTCCCTTTCAAAACTTTCTATGTATTTAGAAGAAAAATCACAATAAAAATGAATGAGAGGATTTCCTAATAAACTATTAAAATCATTATAGGGTATAGACCACATACTTTCCAATATAGAGCCCAAAGCTTTGGTAAGCATTTCCCCATTAATTTTTACAATACTGATTATGAACGTAATAAGTTTATCCATATTTTGTTTTTGTATTTTTCTTCCTTCGTAAAACTTTAATTCTTTTTTAACGATTTCTTGGAATTCCTCAAATATAGTAAAAGTCGTATTACTAAAAATGCCTTTATTATTTAATTCTCTTATTTCCCAAGCATATTTTTGTAAGTCTTTTTTTTGCAATTGATGTTTTTGAACTTCCTGTAAAAATTCTAATTCTTTTTGCGTACAAATAGCATATAAAAAATGTTCTTGAGCATATTCTTTTACAATTTCTTCTAACATTTTTCCTCTCGTAATTGAATCATAAAATTTGTAATCATAAACAATACGCATATACATGTCATAAACTATTTCTTTTGAATAATGAATAAATTCTTCTTTTAACTTCATTTTAAACTCCTTTTTAATAGCATTTGCTAGTTACTTATAGTTTAACAGAACAAAAGTAAAACAGCAAATAAATTATTGCTTTTGTTAAGATTGTCAATAGGATACATTCTAAATTTATCTGCAATATTAATAATCTCAACTATTTTTTTAGAACTTTCCTATAAGAAAAAGGAATTAAAAAAAGGACCGAAGTCCTAATAATGATAAATACCATGAATTTTTTCTAAGTCTTCCGTGCTAACGTTTTCAACTTCCCACTTTCCATTTTGCTTTATGACTTTAAAATCGATGGTGTATTCAATTGTTTTCGTATTCTTACGCATTTGTTCTAATTTATACTTTAAAAATTTATCTTTATCATAATTGTTATTTTCATCTAAAAATTCGTCTTGATGATTGTTTTTGTATTCTTCAGCTTCTTGTTGCACCTGATATAAATCGTAAACTGTAATTTTAGTCGTTACAGTTGCTTCTTCTCCATTATAAGATTCTGATACAATTTTATAACTTAAATCTTTATATTGTTTTAGCATGACTTCTTTATATTTTTCTCTTTCCTCTTCGGAAAAATCGTTTTCGTCTAGCAATTTTTCTAATTCCACTAAAACTTCTTCGTCTTCGTTATTGTATTTTCCAATGTATTCCTTTACAGCATCACTTGCCTTTCGCATGGAACAAGCACAACCAACCACTATTGTTAAAGTCAGTAAAAAAAGCATGATTTTTTTCATTTTTCGTTTCTCCTTTATTCCTATTTTGAACGAAATATACCCAAAATATACTTCTTGTGTTAAAATAAAAAAAGGTGATATGTATGAAACGATTATTAACAGGTTTAAAACCAAGTGGAGAATTGACTCTCGGTAGTTTTATTGGTGGGATTAAACAAAGTGTCGAATATCAAAACAATTATGAATCTTTTATCTTTGTCCCCGATTTGCATTCGATTACCGTTCCTCAAGACCCTACCATTTTAAAAGAACGAATTCGCAAAAATGTGGCTCTTTATTTAGCCTGTGGAATTGACCCCGAAAAAAATATTATTTATTTACAATCAGAAAATCTTTACCACGCCAATCTATCATGGATTTTTGAATGCTTGACTTATATGGGAGAAGCAAGTCGTATGACGCAGTACAAAGATAAAGCAAGCAAAAATGAAAATGTAAGTGTTGGTTTATTTACCTATCCTATTTTAATGACCGCAGATATTTTACTATATGATGCCGATTTTGTGCCCGTTGGTATTGACCAAAAACAACATGTGGAACTTGCTCGAAATCTTGCTGAACGTTTTAATAAACGTTTTGGAGAAACCTTTACCATTCCAAATCCATTAATCCCTAAAATTGGGGCCAAAATCATGGATTTACAAAACCCCACGAAAAAAATGAGTAAATCAGATGGCGATACCAAAGGAACCATTCTTTTATTGGATACCGAAGAAGTCATTCGCAAAAAAATAATGTCCGCTGTAACCGATAGCGATAACGAAATCAAATACGACCCCGAAAACAAACCGGGAATTTCCAATTTACTCACCATTTATTCGGCTTTAAAAAACATTTCCATTGAAGAAAGTGTCCATCACTTTGAAGGGACCAATTACGGAAACTTAAAAAAAGAAGTCGCAGAAGTCGTTATCACCGTTTTAAGTGAAATCCAACAAAAATATCACGAAATTATGGCTTCCCATCTCGTAGACGAAGTTTTAGATAAGGGTGCTAAAATCGTAAATCAACTTGCCAAAGAAAAATACGAAAATGTCTTAAAAAAAGTTGGATTAGGTCGTTAATTATTTGTTATAACTCATTTTGATAAAATTGTATATTTTTTGAGTATTTTCGTTATAATCCTTTGTCAATTCTTCTTGCATTTCTTTATACATTTTTAAGGGACTCGTACTTCTTTTGTTAAACCATTCATAATAAAGATATTTTAATTTACTAAAGTTTTTCGACTCATAAAGCGTAGTTAATTCACACTCTATGAGTTTTTTTATTTTTTCTATCTGGCGTAATTCTCCTCTATTTTGATACTTCTTCCCTTTTTTATAATGAAAATCTGTTTCTTTCATAGTATAGAGCATTTCTAATAAATTTTCTTCGTCACTTAGTAAAAGTTTACTACGACTTATTACTTTGCCACTTGTATCCAACTCTAAAGCTAAAGCATTTTTATTGTCACAAATAATCATGGCATTTTCTAAAGAACTATTGGAAGATTTGACAATCGTTTTATTTTGTATTAACTCGATTGTCTCTTTAGAGTGCTCAATTTGGTATTCTAAGTGGTCCAAAAGTGTTTCTGAGGTTACACGAAATAAAGGAATCTTTTTAACAAATTCTAAAGAATCTTTCTTTTCCCATTCATAAAACGGATAGATTTCTTCTTCACTTCCAAAGTTTAAAAGAACGTCGTAATCGTAATACATTTTTACAATTTCCTCCTATTCCACTTACTAAAAGAATGACACCAATTAAAAAGAGTAAGCATTCGATTCTTCTACTAATAAAGTGAACAAAAAGGGTAAAACTATACCCGATAGAAAAAAGATTTGTATACAAAAGAATAAAGAAAAGACCAACACTCATAAAAAATATGCCAAATAGAATTCTCAAAATATGCATTTTCCCTCCTAGAACATTTTATTTCTTAAATTCTATTTTTATTATATAATTAAGTAAGGTGATTGTATGAAATACGTTATTTATATTTTGTTAGGAATTTTACAAGGATTTACTGAACCCCTACCGATTTCTTCAAGTGGACATTTATTTTTATTTAAAAATCTTTTTAATACCGAAATAATGAATGACTTAAATTTTGAAATCTTTGTCAATTTTGGTTCTTTTTTAGCCATTCTGTTTATTTTTTTGCCAGATATTATTAAACTCATAAAATCATTCTTCACTTATTTATTTTGTAAGAAAAAAAGGCCTTCTGTTCAAAAGGACTTTAAATACTGCTTGCTTATTTTAGTAGGAAGTATCCCAGTAGGAATTATGGGTGTTCTGTTTAAAGAAAAACTAGAATCTCTTCTCTCTCTCAAATTATTGGGAATAGCCTTTTTACTTACCGCTCTATTTTTATTCCTAGTTAAAAATAGCAATGGAAACAAAGAGGATAAAGATATCACTTATAAAGATGCTATTCTAATTGGTCTATTACAAATGGTTGCTTTAATGCCAGGTATTAGTCGTAGTGGAATTGTATTAGTTGGATGCTTACTTTGTAAATTAAAAAGAGAAACGGCTCTTAAATATACTTTTATGTTATATTTTCCCGTTAGTGTTGCTTCTATGGGGTTAGGAATACTTGATTTTATCAAAACTCCCGCTAGTAGTAGTTTATTTATGCCTTACTTTCTTGGCATGATTGCCGCTTGTTTGGTAACCTATTTTTCTTACCAATGGTTAAGTTCAATTGTGAAAAAAGGAAAGCTATGGAAATTTTCAATTTATTGTTTATGTTTAGCACTCTTTATATTTATTTATTTTAGATAGAAAAAAGGATTGTGAAAAAGCCATCCTTTTTTTAGTATATTTTTACCTTCTTTATATTTCTGGAGCGAGAACGATACGGAAAGTATACTTGGCTAGACCGCCATTTAGACGAAACGAAGTAAAAATACCACTCCCTAACCCGTCATAGCAATCCCCACCACGAACAAACCAAGGATTTTCACTATAAATAAACCAACTATCGTCATAAAACCAACCGCTCACCGTTCGAGTCTGTGCTTGGTTATTATTCTTTGGACTATATATTCTAGTTACAAATGGTCCCATCTCTCCTGTAGCATCTCCTAGTATTCTCATATTATATTGTGTATTACTTGTGTTTAAATATTTATCATAATATTTGGCATTGTTCTCAGTTAAATCCGTTTCTTCTTTTAAATCACTTTGGCCAACGTTCCCACTCATATAGCCAGCAACATATTCCCAAGAGCCTCCACTCATATCATAGATTCCGCTATAATTGTTTGTAGTGCTTGCTTTGACACTCTCCGTATTAAAGTATTGATAATTTACGTCTCCGTCTTTTCCTTTATCTGAAGTTCCACTTTCGTTGCAAGCTTCTGGATATAAGGTACAAGATTCACTCGTATTAGTAAATCCATTTGTAGGGGATATTTTTGCTACATAACCGGTTAAAAAACTAGAATTATTATTGATTCTTACTTCTTCACATGTATTTGAATCAGCACATCTTCCATAAATACTTTGAGTAAGATAAGCAACTGCTCCCCATTCTGTATTCTTCATTAAGTGGGAATCTAATTTTCTTTGATAAGCAAGGGATGTTTTGAAAGCATTTCCTATACTTATATTTCTCCAAGCAAACACATTTGGTTTTATGATTACCTTGTCAGGACCTTCTATATTAGTTTTTTCTTCACTTTGAGCATCATTTGTACTCGTTGCTCCTTCATATCCAGTTTCAAATTTACCAACCCATAATCCATTTCCTCCGAAAGCTAGAAATGCTGGATGGGTCATCCACTTGCCAACAGCACATTGTCCGTCTTGTCCACTTTCATTTGGACTTTCACATTCGCTCTCTCCATTTGTTGTTCCTGTATTGGTTGTATCAGTATCCCCAAAGATTATCTCGATTGCTGTATTTGGTCCTTTATCTGGTAGTTCACTTCCATTTTGTAATACTTGAGTATAATCTCCCATATCGAATATTTTATATTTATACTTTGGTATCCATACAAAATAACTTTCAATATCACTTTCTTTTATTTCTGCTCCTACGTCTGGTTCTTCTACTCCATCAACAAGTATAACTGCATTCGCCCATCTCTTCTCTTCATAGTTATACCATTCATGGGATAAATCTGCTCTTGTTACTTTTCCTTCATTATCTATTATAACTGGTATTAGTTTATCACTTGTTGTTGGGTCTGCTTCTGCTAGTGTTGATAGCATGGCTACTTCTTCTTTACTTCCTTCATTCCCTAATACTGGGTCTGCTCCATGTAATTTTGGTTCATTATAAACCGCTAATTCATTTAAACTTCCATCTACTACTATTTTACTAATAAAACTTTTATTCATTGAATCGTCAGTAGCGGTAACACTTTCGTCCATCCATAGTTTTAGTGTATAGGTTTTCGTGTTTTCTCCTTCTAATGTTCCGTTTAAGGTTCCTTTTATTAATTCTCTTGCTTCTTTTGAGATATAATCTTCTCCATCATAAGTTATGTTTCCTATTGGATAGTTTGATAGTAGTTCTTTTTGTCCTCCATTAAACTCTACCGCTATATACTTACTATTTAATAATTTATCTTCTTGTCCATTAATTTCCATTAGCTTTTCTAATTTCACTGTATAATCTACTATTGTTTTACAAGTATTGGTTATTGTAAATTGATAGGGTGTTAAATCTTCTGCTTGTTTATCTGTTAATGGATATGCATTTGGTAGTTTTATATCTCCTGTTTCATTTTGTATGGCTACTTTAATACAACTACTTTGCACTTCATTAATCCCTTGTTGCGTTGCGGTTGATGTCCACCACGCATAACTTGTTCCTACTAAAATTAATAATCCTGCTATAATTCCTACTAGCATTATTTTGATTCGTCGTCTTGGTTCCTTTCTATTATTATCTAAATAATAACCCCCCCCCCAGACGACTATTTCGCTCGGTTGGGAGGTTCTTTCCAAATTTTTTCATTTGTCTTTCTCCTCCATATCTTACTTTTATTCTACTCTTTTTTTCGTCTTTTGACAAGACATCAAAAAAAGAGAATTCTTTTTCTCCTTTTTATACCGGACTTTATAATCCACTATTTATCCAAATTTTCAAATAATGTTTTTGTATCAGTATACCATTTATATTTTTCAGGATGTTGTGACATTTTTTCGGCTTCTTTTAATGATTTTAATAATTTTTTACTATTTTTTTTATCGCTAATCTCAAATGGAATAGCTTGTTCTTTAACGCTTTGAGTTAAAAAAACATTAATAGCACTAGTCATATTAAGGCCCAGTCTTTTAAATAATTCTTCTGCCTCTTTTTTTAAGTGGCTATCAACTTTAATGTTTAAATTTCTAAACGCCATATTTACCCCCTTATTTCATTTATTATCATACAACGATATTTCTTTAACATCAATAAATTTAATGACAAGTTTATGTTCTATCTTCTTTATTTTCTAGTTCCTCTACATTTACATTATTAATAGAATTAAATCGTTTGGTAATTTTTTCTGTGGTGATATTAATATCTTTTACATCTTTGGTTACCGTATCAATACTTCTAGATAATTTATCCCAACGTTCTTTATACAAAGCAAACTCATGACTCAATTTATTTAATTCCTCATGAATCACTTTAGCATATTTATCCCTTTCAATATTTTTTAAAATCATACTAATTGTTGTTAAGGTACTCATTAAAGTCGTTGGACTCGTAATCCACACCTTTTTATTATAAGCTTCCTTTATTAAATCAGAATGATAAGCATTAATTTCAGCAAAAATGGCTTCTGCTGGTAAGAAAAGAATTGCTTCTTGGGCCGTTTCTCCAGGAACAATGTATTTAGAACTAATGGCTTCAATATGATTGTGAACATCTTTTTTAAATTGTTTTTCAGCGAGTTCTCTTTCTTCTTTAGTACGAGTTTTATCTGTCATTCTTTGATAATTTTCTAAAGGAAATTTAGAATCGATACAAATGGTTCCTAAAGGATTTGGTGCATAAAGAATAGCATCGGCGATATAACCATTGCTTAATTTATGTTGCACTTCATAAATTCCGGTGGCATTTTCCCCAAAAACACTTGATAAAATATAGTTTAAGTTAACTTCTCCAAAAATACCACGTGTTTTTTTATCAGTCAAAACACTTTGTAAAGAAACAATTTCCGTGGACAAACCATCTATTTTCTTTTGTGCTTCATCAATTTTTGTTAAGCGTTCTAAAATATTTGTAAACGTCTTATTGGATTTTTGAAAATTTTCCTCTAATCTTTCATTGACACGTTCATTTAAATAATCAATTCTTTTTTGAATCTGTTCATTAAAAGTATCAAAATCCTTACGCAAGTCATTCGTAAATCCCAACTTAAATTCCCCAATTTCTTTGGTGATATTGGTTTCAAATCTTCCTAACTTTTCGGTGATATCACTATTATCATGACCTTTCACTAAAAGAATAACCAACAACAAAATAACAAAGATTAATAAACCTAAAATAACATACTCCATAAAATACCTCACTAATCCAATGCAAATTTTTTATTTATGATTTTACTTATGATAAATGCTAGTAAAACCAGAAGAACAACTTTTACTAAAGCCATAGGATGAGTTAAACTTTGAACCAAACTCGTTCCAACAAATCCCCAAAACAAAACTAAGAATATTTTTCCAATGAATAAAGCCCAGAAAAATTTTTTCGTTGGCATATTGGAAATACCAGAAGCAATGTTAACCATAAAGGCTGGTGTAAAAGGAACTGCAATAATCGCGGTTAGTTGTTCAAATTTTACTTTTTCAATAAAAGCCATGACTTTTTGAAATTTTTTATTCTCTTTCATTTTATTTTCCAACCAATTTCTTATTTTCTTACGAAATAAAAAGAAAGAAAGCAAGCAACCGAGGACAGTAAAAACCCAAGAAATGCAAAAACCAAAAAAAGAACCAAAAACTAAAAAATTAATGGTAATAAACACAAATAAAGGAAGTATGGGAACAATGGATTCAATTAAGATGCAAAAGCACCCTACAAGTGGACCATAAATTCCAATATTCAATAAAAAATCATTTATCCAAGTATCAATAAAGTTCATCATATCCATCACTTCTTTTAGTATACCACGAAATAAAGAAAACTTTCATTTTTCTAATACTGTAATTTTTTTATTTGTTCGTCAAAAGAAACACTTTTGCAAATATAAGAACCGGAAACTGCCCGATTTAGTCCTTTATCACGAATATCTTTTATCGTTTGCTCGTTAATCCCACCATCCACACTTATTAAAAAGGAAAGCTTTTGTTCTTTTTTTATTTTTTGTAATTCTTCGATTCTGCCAATGGTTTCTTTTAAAAAGGACTGTCCTCCACTTCCGGGAATAACCCCCATGACTAAAACCAAATCAATCTTTTTTAAATAAGGAAGCAATCTTTTTAAATCGGTTAAGGGACCTATAGCAATTCCCACTTTACTTTTTTTATTTCGAATGTACTCAATGACTTTTTCATGTTTTTCCGTGGCTTCAAATTCATAAATAATACACTCAGGATTTAGGTTTGCAAATAAATCAATATATTTTTTTAAATGTAAAGTCATTAAATGAACTTCTTTTGGCTTTGGACTATTTTTTAAAAGAGTGAGCATTTCCTTCGTAAAAGGAGTTACATGATTTACGAATACTCCATCCATAACATCCACATGAATAAAATTGGCCATTGAGTCATTTATTTTTTCGATGGTCTTATCAAAAGGATAAGCACTACTTAAAAAAGATACGGATATTTGCATAAAAATCCTCCTATTTATTCTTTAAAAAATCCAGATAATTTTCATAACGGGAACTCAAAATTTTTCCATCTTCCACCGATTTTTTAATGGCACAATTTTTTTCTTTCACATGCATACAATCTTTAAACGGACAAGAATAATTTTGAAATTCAATAAAACTATTGCGAATTTGTTCTTTGGAAATGTCTATAAAATCAAGACTGGAAAAACCAGGGGTGTCCGCAATATAAAAATTTTTTATTTTAAATAATTCCACATGGCGAGTTGTATGTTTCCCTCTTCCCAAACTTTTCGAAATTTCATCGGTTTTTAAATCTAAATGAGGATTCATTTTATTGATAAAGGTACTTTTCCCTGCTCCAGTTTGTCCTGTTACAACTACAACCTTATTTTTTATTTGTTTCATTATTTTTTTGTACTCTGTATTTTGAAAAACCGAATAACCAATCTTTTGATAATATTTGATTATCTTTTTAATTTCTTTCTTTTCTTCTTTCAATAATAAATCCATCTTGGTAAAAATAAGAATCGGCGCTACTTTTTGAATGCTAATAAAACTAATCATTTTATCCAATAAATTCAAAGATAAATCTGGTTCTTTTACACTCATGATTACTAAAGCAACATCAATATTGGCAATCGATGGTCTTTTTAATTCATTTTTTCTTGGTAAAATTTCTAAAATATAATGATTTTTTTCATCAATAAGACAATCGTCTCCCACTAACGGGATAATTTTTTCATTACGAAATTTTCCTCGTGCTTGGCAATCATATAACCCATCTGTTGTTTCTACCGTATATAAATTACTAATTATTTTAACAATTCTACCTGGCATAAATTAACATTGTCCTAATTCTTTAGCAAGTTCGTCACATTCTGGTGTTGTGGAACCTGTATCGTTTTTCGCTACTCTAATCGTTAAAGTAGCCCCTTTACGAATCGTTGCGGTTGTTCCTCGATCTTGACTAATAATTTCTCCATCTTCATATTCACTAGTCACCACTTCTTTAACAATTAATTTTACTTCATGGTCATCACAGAAATCTTGAATATCATCCACACTATAACTTCCATCAGTAAAATCCGGATATTTACTAATATTTGGATAATACAAAGTAATGGTATCCCCAACCGATAGTTTTTCTCCCGCTTTAACAGATTGTTCAATGATTTCTCCTTCTTCTACCTCATCGATATCATCGACATCTTTGGCTTCGGTGATCACATTTAAACCTAAAGCTTTTAACGCCCCTTCTACTTCACGATAATTTTTACCAACATAATCTTCTATCGCAATTCTAGCATCTCCAGTAGAAACGTAAAGCGTAATAATGGTACTTAAGGTACGTTTCGTATTCACCTCAGGACTCGTCTTAATAATACGACCCTCTTCGATTTCGTCACTTGATTGTTCTAATTGTTCATCACTAACATTAAATCCAGCATCTTGTAATATTTTAATCGCCTCTTGCACCGTTTTATTGGTTACATCAGGGACATTCACCACTTTTTCACTGGTTATCATAGGAACAAGAACAACAAATGAAGTAATAATAACTACGAGTCCCGTAAAAATAGAAGCTAAAATGAGTAATAATTTGTTTTGCTTTTTTAAATCATTTTTGGTTATTTGCTTTGCTATGGCATCTTCACTCTCACTTTCTTTTTTGGTTTCTAACATTTTTGTAACTTTGGTATCATCAAAATTATTTTCTGGATATTTAAAGACAATTTTTGCTTCTTTCATTCTTTCGTCATTCATACAAGTTTTAATATCTTCATGCATTTCTCTAGCATCATTATAACGATTTTTAGGATTTTTTGCTGTAGCTTTTAGGATAATATTTGAAATGCTATTGGGAAGACTTGGCAATTCCTCTTTAATGTTCGGCATCGGCTCACGTAAATGTTTTAAAGCAATTTCCACCGCATTATCTCCACGAAAAGGAAGCTTTCCCGTTAAAAGTTCATACATCAAAATTCCCATCGAATAAATATCGCTTTGTAACGTAGAACCTTTGCCATTGGCTTGTTCTGGGGGAAGATAATGCACACTTCCCATGACCGAATTGGTTTGAGTTAGTTGCGTTGCATTCATTGCCATCGCAATACCAAAATCCGTAATTTTTACTAAGCCATTTTCCAAAATCATAATATTTTGTGGTTTAATATCACGGTGAATAATATAAGAGTCATGCGCAACACTCATACCATCAGTAATTTGAAGCATGATATCTACCACTTCACTGGTAGTTAATTTGCCTCTTTTTTTCAAAAGTTCCTTTAGATGTTTGCCTTCAATATATTCCATGACGATGTAGTAATTGCCATTATCTTCTCCAACATCATAGACTTCCACAATATTTGGATGGTTCAAACTACTTGCAGATAGAGCTTCTCTTTGAAAGCGATGGACAAACTTTTCATCCGTTGCTAAATCACCTCTTAAAATTTTAATGGCAACGTTTCGATCTAAAATAGTATCATAAGCAAGGTAGACATTCGCCATTCCACCTTCTCCAATACTTTTAATAATTTGATAGCGATCACTAATCTTTTGCCCCTTCATAATCATTTTGCTTCACCACTTTCTTTAATTTGTAAATAAGCAATAGAAACATTATCTTCTCCACCACGAACATTACACTTACGAATTAATTTAATGACTTTTTCTTCAATGGTAAGTTCTTGATCATTTAATACTTTTTCAATTTGCTCATTACTTAACATATTGGTAAGTCCATCACTACATAATAAAATGGCTTCACTTGATAAATCGACATCAAAGATATCCAAATCCACTTTTTCCATAGCCCCTAAAGCTTTCATTAACACATTTTTCTTAGGATGGTATTTTGCTTCTTCTTCGGTTAATTGTCCTGTTTCAACTAAAAGGTTGACAAGTGAATGTGGTTTTGTTACTTGATGCAAATGACCATTTTTTAAAACATAGCCAGTTGAATCCCCAATATTACCAAATATTAAATACTCTTTAGTTAATAAAGCCATGACTAAAGTAGTTCCTAGTCCTGTTGCTTCAGGATTTTCTTTAGCATACGAAATAATTTCATTATTGACTTCACTTGCATTATCATTCATCCAATTTACGGCATCTAATTTAGAACCTACCGAAGACATGCTATTAAAACGTTTGCCAAAATGAGTAACAGCAAGACTTGATGCCACTTCTCCAGCCCGATGTCCTCCCATTCCATCCGCAACCATTAATAAGTATTCATTGTTATTATTTTTTAAAATGGTTACACTATCTTCGTTATGACTACGAACGCGACCCGCATCCGTTAAATAAAAACTTTTCATTCTTCCACCTCTTTACTTCTAAGTTGTCCACAAGCTGCAGAAATTTTGCCACCAAATTCTTTACGAATGGTCACATTAATTCCTTGCTCTTTTAAAACTTTGGCAAATTCTTTAATGGTTTTCGCATCACTTTTACTAAAGTTTATGTGACTGGTTTCATTATATGGAATTAAATTCACATATATGTTTAACCCATGCAAAAGATTTGCCAGTTCTAAAGCACACTTTTTACTATCATTTATCTCTTTAAGCATAACATATTCTATGGTAACTCGTCTACTCGTTACTGCAATATAGTCTTTGATTGCCCTCATGAGTTGACTAATATTATACACTTGGTTTACTTTCATAATTTTATTTCTGATTTCATCATTGGGAGCATGTAAAGAAACTGCCAAATTAATTTGAATCTTTTCTTGCATTAATTGATAGATTTTAGGAACCAAACCACTAGTAGAAAGTGTTATATGACGAATACCTATCGCAAGACCCTTGGCATCGTTTATAATACGAATAAAATTTAGAACATTGTCATAATTATCAAGAGGTTCTCCTATTCCCATAATGACCACACTTGATATACGTTCCTTTAAATTGTTTTCAATTTCTAAAATTTGCGTAACAAGTTCGTAGGCTTCCAAGTTTCTTACTTTTTTTCTTCTTCCACTTTCACAAAAAGCGCACCCCATATTGCACCCTACTTGACTAGATACACAAATACTAATGCCATAATCATGGAACATAACGACCGATTCGATATGTTCGCCATCTTGAAGTTCAAATAAATATTTTCTCGTTAAAGTATCTCTTTCTTCTCTGATAATTTTAGGAACTTCAAAAGAAAAATCTTTTTTGATTTCCTCTCTTAACTCCTTTTTTAGATTACTCCATGAATCCACATCACTATTTTTATGAACATAAAGCCATTCAAAAACTTGTAAAGCCTTAAATTTTTTTTCACCTTTACTTAAAAAATAGTCTTCTAATTGTTCTTTTGTATATCCATAAATTGAATTCAATCTAATTCACCATTACCATTGTATCATAATTATCCCTAAAACGCTAGACAGGGACTGGCAAAATTGATTCGAAGAAAAAAGTTAGAGTCATTAAAAACTCTAACCATAATTATTCTAAAATTTTAATCTATAATATGATTTATACTTTCTAAAACTTCCCCTTTGGAATATCTTTTAGACGTTTTATTCATTTCTAATTCTGCTTCTTTTAATTTTTCACAAACGATTTTCTTTAAAGTATTTGCTCCAATTTTAGAAGATAATTTTTGTTTTTCAAAATTCTTTTTATCCTTCGCATCAACACGAATCTTTAAATTTAAAGATGTCATTCTATTCCCCTTCTTCTATTATTCCACTTTTTCTCCGATTACTTTTTCTTTATCAATGCCATTTAAGTAATCTTTAATATTCATTTCCTTTTTACCAAATGGTTTTATTTTATCTAAATAAAGAATCCCATCTTGACAAGTAATTCCCAAAGTATCTTTGGTTACTTCTTGAACAATTCCTACTTCTTCTATTTCTTTTTTAACAAAATGGACTTCTAAAACTTTCATTTCTTCACCTTGAAATAAAAGATTTGCTAGTGGCCATGGATTTAAACCACGCACTTGATTTTTTAACTGTTCTCCTATTTTATGAAAATCGAGATGCTCGTCTTCTCTTTTAATGTTGTAAGCAAATGTTACTTTGTCTTCCTCTTGTTTTACTCGTTCATTAGTACCATTGAAAATACTTGGTAAGGTTTCGATAAGAGTATTTGCCCCTAAAATCGATAACGCATCATGTAAAGTTCCAACATTGTCACTTTCTTTTATTGGGTATTCAACTTCACGTATAATATCACCACTGTCCATCGCCTCATCCATATACATAATGGTAATTCCCGTTTTTTCTTCGCCATTTATTAAAGCGTGATGGATTGGAGCACCCCCACGGTATTTTGGAAGTAAGGAAGCATGAACATTAATACACCCATATTTTGGCGCATCAAGTAAAACTTTGGGAATAATTTGACCATATGCACAAGTAATAATAATATCGGGTTTTGCCTCTAAAATCGGGGCATAATCTTCTTTTATTTTTGTTGGTTGGAAAACCGGGATATTCTTTTTTTCAGCTTCCATCTTCACTGGTGTTTTCGTAAGTATTTGCTTTCTTCCCACACTTTTATCGGGTTGTGAAACGACTAAAACAACATTTGTATTTTCCATTAACTTTTGTAAAACCGGAACGGCAAAATCGGGAGTTCCCATAAAAACGACTCTTACATTTTTCATTCTTAATCACCTAAATTTATTATACCTTTTTTTAAAGAAAAATTTAAATTTTTGTCGGATGCATATCAATTTCTAAATTCACTTTTGGATTAAAAACAAACATTTTATCCAATTCTTTTAATGTATCCATGAGTTTCGCATCAAAGCGATATTTAATAATGAGGCCAAAACGATAAACATTATTCATTTTAAACACACTTGCTGTCGTTGGTCCTAAAATAATTGTTTCTTCTTGTAAATGATTCTTTAAATAGTCCCGAACCTTGACAGCTTCTTTACTACATAAATCATAATCGCGACTCGCTACTTTAATACTTACTAAATAGTAAAAAGGAGGATACTTTAATTTTTTACGAATCTTCATTTCATAATTGTAAAACTTTTCATAACTTTGTTCTTCAACACATTTTAATATAAAGTTTTCAGGATTAAAAGTTTGCATAATGACACTGCCAATCGTATCTTTCCTTCCTGCTCTACCTGCTGCTTGGCATAAAAGTGAAAAGGTTCGTTCTCCACTTCGAAAATCAGGAATATTCAAAGAAGCATCAGCATTTATGATTCCTACTAAACTCACTTTAGGAAAATCATGTCCCTTACTAATCATTTGCGTTCCTAGTAAAATATCATATTCTTGTTTTTTAAACTTATCAATGATATTCTCGTAACTATTTTTCTTTCTCGTTGTATCCGCATCCATACGTAATACTTTTAAATCCGGAAATTCTTTTTTAATATCATCTTCTAATTTTTCCGTGCCATATCCATAAAAATCTAGAGGCACTTGACATTTTGGACATTTATCTTTCTTTAGAATTGTATAACCACAATAATGACATCTTAAGTTGTTCTTCGTTTTATGATACGTTAAAGTAATATCACAATTCGGACATTTATACGTAAAACCACAATGACTACAAGTAATCGTTGTAGAATAACCTCGACGATTCAAAAGCAAAATCACTTGTTCATGACGACTTACAGCACTTTCAATTTCCGTTTTTAAGCGTTCACTTAAAATAAAGTTACCCTTTTTTGCTTCTAAACCCATATCCACCATAGTAACAATGGGAAGCATTCCTTTATTGACTCTAGTTTTTAACTCTAATCTGGTATACAGATTTTTCGTCGATTTTGCCATACGTTCAAGTGTTGGGGTCGCACTTCCTAAAACAATAGGAATATGATTTAATTTGGCACGATATTCTGCCACATCAATAGCATTATACCTTGGACTATTTTCTTGTTTATAAGTTTCTGAATGTTCTTCATCAATAATAATAATACCCAAATTTTTTAAAGGGGCAAAAATAGCACTACGAGCACCTATTACAATGTCAACTTCTCCTTTGGTAATTTTACGCCATTCGTCATATCGTTCTCCATCCGATAAACCACTATGTAAAAGAGCCACTCGATCTTGAAATCTAGCTTTAAAATTTGTCACAAATTGGGGAGTTAAACTAATTTCCGGAACCAACACAATCGCTGTTTTTTTCTTTTTTAAAACACTTTCAATCACTTGCATATAGACTTCCGTTTTACCACTTCCTGTAACCCCATACAATAAAAATTGTTCATTTTTATCTAAACTTTTTAAAATTCGATTCTTTGCGAGTTGTTGTTCTTCATTCAAAACTTTTTTTTCGTCTTCTAATACACTTACACTTTGATAACGATAGACTTCTTCTTGTTCTTCTAAAATAATTTTCTTTTTCAGTAAAGTATTTACACTCGAAGAAGAAATTGCTTGGGCTTCCCTTTTTTCAAGACGCGTAGCCTCTTCAATTAAATCGACAATTTCTTTTTGTTTATCACTTGTACACAAAGACAAGGCTTCTTTATAAGAAAGATTAAGAACTAAATTGGTTTGATATTTTTTATTGATATTGGTTTTTAAAGAAGCCTTTAGAGCTTTTGGAAGCATCGTTGCATAAGCACTTGATAAACTACAAAGATACGTATTTTTAATAAATTCCCCTATTTGCAACAATTCTTCATTTAAAACAATTTCTTCATCCACAACACTTTTAATATCTAGTATTTCAAAATCCCCTTCATAAGTCTTTTTACAATTTAAAATAAATCCTTCTAATTCCCGTTTATTAAAAGGAACTTTTACTCTTTTCCCTACTTCTATTTCTTTTTCTAAAGATTTTGGAACATGATATGTATATGTTTGATCCATTTGTTTGTTTTTAAGTTCTAGTAGTACATCAATATACATAATATCACCAATTCTTATTATAGAAGAAAAAAAAGAAACAGGCAAGAATTAGTCAGAAAAATGAATTGGATTATCTTTTGATGGCAAAGTCTTTTTCAATAGTATAATCTTGGGCTATCGAATATTTAACCCCACCCACTTTATTATTGGTTTTTAAAAGATTGAGAAATTCTTCGGTTTGCTTTTCATACATCTCTTGATTTACCATTTGATTTTCAAATTGTTGTTTCATTTTTGTTTGATAGGTTTTTAATAAAAATTCTTGAATTTCTAAAATCTTTTTGGCAATTAAAGAATCTTTGGTAATTAAGTGAACATTTGAAGCCACACAAATATAATCAAGATTAACCAAAAACTCTAGAATATCTTCTTCTTTAGCAAATAATTTCATTTCTTCTATAAAACGATTTAAATCAGCTTTTAAATATAACTCTTCCATTTTTTCTTTCCCTAGAATCATTTCGACATTATGAGCAATTTTCGATTCATAAATATAGACACCCTTTATTTTATGCTTTTCCCCAAAATAACGCTCTGTTAATAAATCCGTATACCCCTCATTTAAACCAATACCAATATTTTCTTTTTTAGAAAAGTATTGATGAAAACCAACAAGACCGGTATTTTTAATGGTACTCGCCATATGAAAAAGTTCATGGTACAAAGCACTCGAAAAAAGAATAGTAATCTCATTTGTTAAATCGTTATAAGCTCCATCGGCATCCCAAAAAAGAAAAGGATTTTTTTTAATTTTTAATTCATTAATATTATTATAAAAATTGGTTAAAGAACTTTTCGGAAAGGTACTTTCTAGAACACTTGCAAATTCTAATGTGGCTTCTTTTAATTTTTTAGAATTGATTTCTTTTAGTTCTACTTTAAAATATTTAGGCTTTAACTCTGGAGGTATTTCGACTTTACAGATTTCTTTGGTTTCAAAGTCTCTATGTATTTTGTAGTTTGTAACACTCCTTGCTGTAAGTATAAAACAAATAGAAGAAGCTAAAGCTGGTTTTAAACTTTCTAAAAAAAGAGAAAAATCAATCTCTTGAATTTGATTTAATAAAGCAGGCAAATTAGGCATCGTAAGTCACTTCCCTATGATTATTCATTTCTAAGGCATATTCTACAGCTCGCCATTCCTCTTCCGTTTCGATTTTTTCTAATTTTGGTTCTTTTGTTTCGTCATAGATAGAAGCAAAAATAGTTAAATTTCCCTCATTATCATACGTATTATCTGTATAAACCAGATAGTTTTTTAAAGTAGAAGCTAAAGTAAAAGTACACAAAATTTCATATTCTGTTTCTTTTCCATTGTAATCAGTCAGTTTCATTATTTTTTTCTCCATTTTCTTTTTTCTCCTTAAAAAAATAATAACATTTTCCTTAAGAAAAAGCAAAAAGATACAAAGCTTGTATCTCACTCTTCTATTAAAAAGTCTTTTATTTTTTGATAAGCATCTACTAATTCCGTATCTTTTACTTTACAATTTGCTGGAGAGGTACTGGGTAGACAAAAGACTGGCAGACAAATTTTATCTTTAAAAAATTTCAAATAATATTTATATGCCGTTTTTCCTGTTGTAAAGATAGCTTTAATTTTACTTTGATTGATAAGCGTTTCTAAATCGTTAGGACTGGCATTTTTGATACTTGCATCACTCGATGCATCAATTTCACAAGAAGCAAATACATCCCATAGAGCAATTTTCTTCTCTAATAAAAATTTTTCTTTATCTATAATGGGTTCTTTAAATACTTTTTCTAAAGTGGGCCAAAAACGATTTTTCGGATGAGCATAGTAAAAGTTCTTTTCTCTTGATACTACACTTGGCATTGTTCCTAAAATTAGAATTTTAGAATCTCCATTATAAATAGGTTTTAAAGGATGTATCACATAACTCATAGATTTCACCTTTATTTATTATAACACTAATCCGTATTTTTAGTTACTTGGGTCACATCATATCCATAAAACTCTAAAATACTGACCACTTTACGACTATGAATTCCTTTATTACACATAATATAATATTTTTTATCTTTGTTTAATAATTGTTTATAGTTTAATAGTAATTTTTCATAAGGAATATTGACACTTCCAGGATAAGGATCTTTTTTAAATGTTAATTCATCAGACACATCAATTAAGAGTCCCATGCTTTTATCATATACATTCAAATCGATTCGTTTCACTTTACTTCACCAATATATTATATGAAAGAGCATAAAAACAACTAAGGACTAAAATGGATATCTTTTAAAAATAGTCTTCGATTACAAAGTTAGTACGGCATACCGTACTAACTTTTCTATATTTTACATGAAAAAAATCTCTAAATTAGAGACTTTGTTAATCATCAGTAAAGAAATCATCAAAGAATTCATCATCAGTAATAATATTATCATCAACAATGACACTATCGACATCAATATTTATTTTTGGTTTATCAGGAATTTGTTCTTCAATTTTCTCTTTTGTTTTTGTTTCCTCTGGACGAACCTCTTCTTTAGTTTCTTTTACTTCCTTTGGCTTTTCCTCATGTTTATTTTTTTCCATTTCATTCTTTTCTCTTGCTTCTTCTTCGTCTAGTTCTTTTAGTTTTTTATCAATATCTGCAATCATTTTATCAATTTCTTCATTAGTAAGTGGCGCATCTTTCATAAAAGGATTTGGAGCTTTTAAGGCATTATTTCTATTTTCATTAGCTCCTCCAAATAAAGGCATTCCACCCATTTCAGGTAAACCACCAAAAGGCATTCCTGGAAAACCCATTCCCATATTTGGTGTATCATCCACACCATCTAACATCATTTTCTTTTTCTCTTCTGTTACAAAAGTTTTAATATCAAATAAATGAATCGGCTCCTCTTCTCTTTCTGGTAATTTCGCTTTCTTGCGATTAATTCCCCAATCCATTTTAAAATCAGGTTCATACTTTGTTTTAAAAGGATACTTTCTTAAACGAATAATGATAGCTTCAAATAGTTTTAACTTTTGTAAATCGGTTACAGTAACAAGTGGTGTTGAAGCCGTTTTTTCTTTTTCTTTAGATTTTACTTCTCCACACATTTTACTTATTTCTTCTAAAGCAGCCATTTCGGTACTAATTAAATAAACCCAGTTTCCACAGTTTCCTTTAATAACTTCCGCAATTTCTTTACCATACACATCATTTAATTGAGCAAAGTTTTGAATGATAAAAGTAAATCTTATATCACGACTGCGCGCTGCTGATACCATAGAATCGACGTCTTTTAGTGGTGGCATATTCGCAAACTCATCTAAGATAAAGTTGGTTCTAAAAGGCAGTTTACCTCCCATTTCTTTAGCAACATCAATTAAAGTCTCATAGCATTGTTTAATAAAAATAGTAAGCAAACTATGATAAGTTGTTTTTTCATCATGAATAATCATAAAAACAGCGGTCTTTTCTTTTCCAATATCACGCATATTAAAATCACTATGACTAAGCATTTCACTTAATTTTTCACGGGAAGCAAAAATACGTATCTTTTGGCGGAATGTTGAAGTAATACCACCTTGCGTATCTTTTGGAGCATTAATCGTATTAGATGCAAAAATATAAGGACTCGAATCTTCCCCTTTCATATGGAAATATTCTTTTAAATATGTTCCTGCAGCAAATCTTTCTTCTCCCACACTACTCATATAGTTAATAGAGTTTAAGTTAATTTCTTCTTCTTTGGCATCCATAAATAAACCTAAAGCAAGCCCAGAAAAATAATCCGCCGCACTATTTTCCCAGAAAGGTTCACTTTTGTTATTTGGGTCTCTTATAATGTTTAAACCAACATCATCCAATAATTCCGTTGATTTATCGGTATTGCCATTTTTATAGTATTGATAAGGAAGGGTTAAAGGATTCCAAGCATTTCCTTTTTGTGGATCACGGAAATTTAAAACAATAATTTTATACCCTTGCTCTTTTAAATAGTCAGCACTATATTCATAAATTTCCCCTTTAGGGTCCGTAATAATCATACTTTCGCCTTTTTTGGCAAGTAAGTTCACCATCGGTTTTACTAAACATTCGGTTTTACCAGATCCAGTAGAACCAATAACTAAGTTATGATAATCACCATTATCCACCCAAATATCTTTTCCGTTATTAATTAAAGGAATCCCCGCTGCTGTAGCATGCTTATCAATAGCAAAAACATGTTCAACATTTTTATCTTCTTTAATTTCTTTGTCTTTACTCCATCTAGAGTATCCTTTTTCTTCTTTTTCTTTTAAAGTAATGCCAATTCCTTTCTTTTCACGGTCAAATATATAAGAAGAAACCGAAGTAAAGATAATGACAAGAGAGGTAAAAAACATTAATATGGTTAATATTAAACTATCCCCTACAAAAGCCGGAAATGGATTTAACCCGACAAATTCACCATCATTAAAAAAGGATGTAAAATTGACAACTGCAATTGCACATAAATATAACAAAAAAATACAAAATATAATAAAGATAGCAAAATCTCTAGGAGATACTCTAAATTTCATACATCATTATCCTTTCGCTTTTTGACTATTATACAATAAAACCAATAATTATGAAAGTTTTATTTCACAATTTCAATTTTATATTTTTTAACACTTTCTAAAATAAATTTATATCTATGTCCATAAGTATCCGTAATGTCAATTGTTTTTCCTTCTTCGGTATTTTCTATGGAATATTTTGTTATAGAAGGAGATACTGTATAAAAAGAACAAACCGTTTTAAATTCATCGAGTGTTTGGTATTTCTTTTTCGTTTCACTCCCCACTAAGTTATAGGCAGCCGTACAATCACTAAATAATAAATGGATATATTCATTATAATACATATTTGCTTCATTAAATTCACTCATTGTAAGACGTTGAACTTCATTATTTTCGTTCTTTTTAATTTCTTGATTATAATTTTCTAAAGAATATGCCTTTAGGATATCATTAAAAGTTTTATTGTAATCATTATTGATGATAGGAAGAATAGCATACGTATTGTTAATAGTATCGAGAACTAAAATATCTTTAACCATTCTTTCTTCTATTATGGTATCCAATCCTTCTAATGTATATTTTCCATTAATCAAATAGATAGAATAATAAGAATTCGCATATTTGGTTAAATCCGTAATAGTATAATTGTAATTTTCATATTCTGGTTCGACAAAATTATCAATCACACCTATCGTAATATGATTTTGTTCTTTATACTTTTCCAAAAGGAGATTTAATAAATTTTTTTGTTGATTATTTCTTAGATTGTAGTACGTATTCATACTCGTATAAACCATTTGATATTCATTAATATCATACACTTCTTGAAAGGTATAATTTTCTGCAATAGGATTGTGCAGTTCATCAATATCTTCCGGTTGGTTTGTTAGATAAAGCACAACTAACCCTACTCCTACAAATAAGGTAACAAGCACTAAATAAATGATTATCTTTATTTTATTTTCTTTCATTGTATCACCATCACATTTTATCATATTGATCTAAATTGTATGTTCTTATTAAATTTGTAATTTTAGAAACATAGTTTGGATCTGTAGCATAACCACCTTTTTTAATAATTTCAATTGCTGTCGTATAATCTCTTTCTCCTACTACACCACTATATCGTTTCGTACTTAATAATCGAGAATGATCTTTTATGGAATCAAGAGCATTATCATAAATACGCCATGTAGCAAATGTTCTATAGCAATTACCATTACCATCACATTCCGTAGTTGGTAAGTTTACCGTTTTTCCACTCCAAGAACCTCCAGCCTTTATTCCAAAGAAATTATTAAATTGTGCCGCTAGAGAACTTTTTCCCCAGTTACTTTCTAATATAGCTTGCGCAATGGTTACAGAGGCTAATATATGAGAAGAGTGCATATCTTCCACTGCTGCAGAAGCAATATAGGTTATGAAATCTCTTCCATTACCGCTACCAGTAAATCCTGGCACACTACAAATCGTTCTAGTATTTGTTGCAGATACATAATTTAATGGATTTACAGGTGTACCATTCACTAAAACTTGGAAATCCAAATGAACTCCCGTCGAAGTTCCTGTGGAACCCATAAGCCCAATGACTTGTCCTTGTTTTACTTGATCACCTATATTTACAGAAACGCTATATAAGTGTCCATAACGAGTAACCGTTCCATCACGATGTTGAATTTTAACATAATTTCCTAGTCCGCCACCACAAGAACTATCCCCACGAACACATCCCGATTTACTTGCAATGACTTCACCATCCGCAACAGCAATAATATTGATTTGCCCATCAAGTCCTTTTCCACCGATATCAATGGACTCGTGATTGCTACTCGCTCCAGCTGTAGGAGATATTCTAAAACCAAAACCACTGGTTATCACCGTTGAATAAGGCTCCATTTTGGAATACAATATACCATTTTCAGTCGTAGTAAAAAGTCCACCTACTGGCCACCACATACAACTACTAGCACCAAATAAACCATCGGCTAAAAAAGATGTGCTTATCGTATAATACTCAATATCTCTTCCATAATAATATTCTAATATTCGATATAACTCATATTGAGAATCGGCTTTTTCTAATAAATATTTTGCCCCGTATAAACTTAACGATTCGAGTTCTTTTGTTTGACTTACTTTTTCTTTGGAAATTTTAATAGCTTTTTCTTGTTCTAAATCATCCACCCATTCGGCAGGAATGACTTGTTCACTATCTTCGTTTTCGTTCATCATGTGATAAAAATATTTTCGGCCATCTTCTTCTTTTCTTTTCGTTGTATAACTAAATGTATCATATAAAGCATTGATAATCTCTGTTTCTCTGCCAATAATAATACCTTGACTTAAACGAACAGCTTCGGTAATTTCACTATATTTTTCTTCATTTCCCTCTAATTTTGTAAAACTTTGAGCTTGTTCATTGTAATCTCTTAAAACGACACAATTATCAGGCAAACTAGCAATTAAACGACTTCTAGCAGCAATCGCCATAGCTTGATAGACAATATCGTTATCCACATCATAAGCATTCTGATTATCCGTCCAAATAATACCTGCGACAAAGTCATCATAAGTGTATTCTTCATATTGAAATCTTTCTTCATCATAAATATCGACGAGATTAGGGTCTGTAATAACTTCATAATCGGTATCATTCTTATGAAGTTCCGTATAAACTGGATTTTCCCAAGTTAAATAGACTCTTCCACAAGAAGGTGTTTGATAATATTTGGGTTTTACTTCACCAACTCCCACTAAATCAAAATCCATATGTAAAAATAAAATAGCAATAAAGAGAAAAAAGCCAATCCCAATTACAATCCAAAAAATAGGATTTTTTAATAAAATCGAAAGGATTTTCTTTTGGGCCACAGCTTTGGCATCTTCTACAATCCCTTCTCCAGCTCGAGCAAGAGGATTCTCGTTTTCTTCGCTGGTTTCATTTTCCTTTAAAAGTTCTTCGTCAGAAAATTGTCCACTAGAAGAAGGATTTGCGTTCTCTTCACTAGCAAATCCTTGATTTTCATTTGTTTCTTCTCGTAAATCATCTTCTTGATCGAAGTCCATTTTATCACCTACTTACGTATTATAATCCTCCACCGCTTCCGAATGAATCTAATTCTTCTTGCGTTACAATGACATTAATACGCATTCTTCTATTACCACAGATAAATAGTCCTTCCCCTTGATTATAGTATTTGATACTTTCTTGTTCTGCATCATTTAAATCAATTAATTTTCCTAAATCTTCTGTTGCTTGTTTACGTAAGCCCATAATTAAGTAGTAAGACGCATTATCGAATATCGCTTTACCATGAACAAGGACATTTGGAGCAGCAAAGTCCGTTGGTTGTTGCGTAATAATAATGGTTCCCGTATTGTACTTACGACTACGTCTTTGAATTTGGGCTAGGAATTCAGCTCCTAATTCATTACGAGTAGATAATAACACGTGAGCTTCATCCACACACATAATCGTATCAATTTCTTTATCCAAACATAAGCCCCAAGCATATTTTAAGATGTTAAAGAATAAAGCATTTTTAATATTTTCATCACTATTCATAAGTTCTCTTATATTAAATACAATAAAGTCACTTGCAATACTTAAGGTTGTATGTCCAGTAAAATAATATCTTAATTCTTTTACTAAAGGTCTTACTTTTAATTCAAGACGTTCCATAACATCTTTTT
Organism: uncultured Bacilli bacterium; assembly: GCA_947631035.1. GTDB lineage: Bacteria > Bacillota_I > Bacilli_A > RF39 > UBA660 > MGBC108787. Next base: position 19,260 of record CANRJW010000003.1, on the reverse strand, counting down.
CATGCGTTTTATCGGGCATAGATAGAAGTCTACCTTTAATCGTTGCATACACATCATCGAATGTTGGATAATCATTCGCCGTAAGTTTCGTAAAATCAGTATCATAATCAATTTTATAACGTTTATACGTATCTTGAACAACTTCACTAAACATGGTTAGAACATCTTCTTCAATAGATGGAGAATAGTATTTCATGAAGGCCTTTAATTGTTGTAAAGTTCTTGTTAAAACAGTATATCCTAAACCTTGTTCGATTTCTTCTTCATCAGCATCGACCACAATTTCAAGGGGATTAATCATTCCGAATTCTCCACCTTTACCTAAGTCTAGGAAGTCTCCTCCAACAAAACGAGCCATTTCTGCAAGTTCACCTTCAGGGTCAATACATACCACTTTATAACCATTTCTTAAGTGTCCTCGAATTAATAATTTCGCCGCCGTTGATTTACCACTACCACTGGTACCCAAAATAATCATATTGGCATTGTTACGATTGTTTTCTTTTTTAATTTTATATAAGAATTGATTAAATAAAACAACTCCACCAGAGAAATCAACACCAAACAAAATACTATTTCCTGGATCCTTTATACTATCGAAGATAAAAGGATACATCGCAGCAACCGTTACAGATGGAATCGGTGTTCCCACTCGATTTTCAATATCTTGTTTAGGGAAAATTGGTAAAATTGATTTTAAAACTTTTTCTTGTTCAAACATCAAAGGAATTCCACGCATTCCCATACCTTCTAAGTAATTTCTTACTTGCATCTTTTTCATTTCTAATTCTTCTTTGTTGTCAGCAGAAATAAACAAGTGCATTTGGAAATCAAAGATTCTAGCTTGAGTTGCAGCAAGCATTTGAATAAATTGTTCTAGAGATTCATAATCTTGACGAATTCTTTCTTGGAAAGTTTTATCATTTTCTGTTTGATATCTTTGTTTTAAATCAGCAATTTCTTTATTTAGCATTCTTTGCAAGGTTGAAAAGGCAATTGGAATATGTTTGATTGCTACTTTTACTCCCGAAATATTCGTGATATTGGCTAAATATCCTTCCGAAATATATTTTGGATAAGTAACAATAGTAAGAATTGTACAATATTTTCCACTAATTAACATCTCAGTTGGTTTAAATTCAATCCCCTTTGGGGCTAATTGACTTTTAATATTCATTCTGGCATCACCGTCCCTAATGTTGTTGCTCCGCCCCCATTAAAGAAATTATCAATAAGCATTCTTAAATCATTATTCGATACTTGGGTCGAATTAAGACCACATTTTGATATATTATCTATAATATTATGAATACGTTTTTGAACGATATCTAATTTCTTTTCTTTAAATAGAATAAAGTATTCCGTATCCACCACGTTATATTCAGCACTCATAAACATATTGGCTTTGTTAATATCTTGCATAATAAGTTTACGAATCGCACTACTACTTGCATTATTATAAAGAATTTGTAATTGTGATAAATGAACATTGATATCTACAGGACGATCGGCGATAATTAACCAAAATTCAAAATCCATTGTATTATAAAAATTTCTTAATTGATAGATTGTTCTATTTTGCGTATCTTGATCTAGAATAAATATATTTTTAGGAGCCACTTTTACTCCTGTTACATATTCACCAGAATCTAGTTGAATCATTCCATTCATGATTTGTTTAATTGGTACCCAATCTTCTGTATATTTACTTGCTACTTTATTATTTTTCATCGTTTATACACCAGCCTTTCCAATATAATCTTTTTCTACCCAAAGCAAACAGAATGATGTTTGTTAATAACTGGAGTACATTGTGATAATTTGGAACTGGCATAACTAAGAATGCAGAGATTAAAGCCGGGGCTAATACAAGAAGAAGTGTTCCCATTTCCATATTATCATTTAATATAAAGAGCAAACCTAAAGTAATTGTACACCCTACTCCAAACAATATTAAATCAATTGGAGTAAAAAATCCAAGTATTAACATTGATTTCTTTGAATTTGCTGGTATCAAATAATTATTGTTCATATCTATACTCTCCCTTTTTACTTACTTATTTTTTTGATTCCTCTTGTCTTTTTTGAGCTTCTTTATAAGCTATAGAAACTTTATCTGCTTTAGCAGCATCGGATGCCTTTTTCTTTTGATGTTTCATACCATCTTTTGCTTGACTATTAGCTATTGTAACTAAATTAGCAACATTTCCAAGAGAATCTTTATACTCTTTGGAAGCAGAATCATAAGTTATTCCACTTAATGATGAACCCTCTATCATACTATATAATTTATCAGCAGTTACTTTTTGACCTGTAGAAGTATCTAGTATTTCTCCACCCCTTAAAACTAAATCCTTTGCCATAGAAACATCTATACCAATACTTTTAGCCAAATCAGGACTTTTTCTCGCCATTTGAGCAATATTATACATAGCATATGCTGCAGATTGTTTATTACCTCTTATGGCATCAAGACGTTTTTCTAACATTTGCCCTTCCAAATTTTTTATAGCATTACCAATATTTTGACCTTCATAAGTCGTTACTCCTGCAGCTTGTAAACCTTTTATCTTTTGTAGTTCAGCATCCATAGCATTATAAGTAGGATTTTCATATAAAGCTTGATAATCGTTATAAAGATTCTTAAATTGCTCCTCCCAAGAAACTTTATTTAAAATGTTAGAAGAACCTCCAGTTGCCCAATTGGAAATATTTCTTCCTGTTTCAGATGCACGTCCCTTTATTGCATTAATTGGACCACTACCATAACTAGCTCGAAATGTTTCTCTATCATTTCTTTTATTAACTGTAGCCGTAGCGCCTTTGGATGCAGCGTTTCGCATATCTTTCGTATTTTTCGCTGACCATCCATTTACTCCACTTCTAACACCACCACTTATAATACCAGCGGGAGTGCTCGCAATAGTTCTACCTAAAGCTTTGGCTTTATTTCCAAATCCTTGAGCATTTTGAAAATTTTGAACTCCATGTGTCAAATTACGAACTCCGGCAGTTAAACCTCCCCCTAGTATTGCTCCAGCAGTAAAGGCTCCGCCAGCTGCAAGTTTTCCACCAATGCCAAGTTTAATATTACCAGAATCAATTCCCATAACATCACTAAGTAATTTAGGTGCTTGTTTAGCAAAAGCAAAGAAACCAAGAACAACAATAACTTTTCCGATTAAATTTAAACTACTACTAGAAAATAAATTTTTTGTTTCGTCTAAAATAAACGTTGCTAAATAAACTACGATAAACATAATAAACAAGCGAATAAAAACTTCCATAAATGTAGCTATACAAGCTTTTACCCAATTATCAAAAACAGATTTCTTTTCAGGGATAATGCGAAGTAAAATAGGAATTGGAGCAATTATTTGATAGAAAGCAAGTTTAATAACACGAACCCCTAAATCCAGTGAAAAAGAAATCAAAACATAAATTAAGAATACCCCACAAATTGTACTAACTATAGGTAAATAACTAAAATCGCCATCGTGAACGGGTTCAGCAAACGCTGTTAACTTTAAAAAAGCACCAGCATCTCCAGAATTAGCTTCTTCTTCAAACTCAGACCACGTATATTCACTTCCATCGCTATCTTCTCCAGTTGTATCTGCACTATCAGCTCCATCTTTAGGACTTAAAAAGGCTTTTAATATACTTAAAGTTGCCTTATTTCCTTCACTACTTAATGTATTAGCTGCTCCTTCTTTTGTAGAATAATTTCCTAAAACTAAATTTCCAATAATATTATCGTCTAAAATAGCATTTTGAATTTGAAAAGCATAAGAAAAAATTAATGGAACTATTCCAAGCAATATGATAGAAACAATTAAATTTCCCGCTATTTTTCCAACATTTTTATTTAAATCGTCTGGATTAATTATTGATTTTAATAGTGAATAAGTTACGAAAAAAAGTGCTGCAACTCCAATTACAACATAAAACTTTTCAGCAAGTCCTTGGTAATCAATTTGCTCTGAAAATTGAAATCTAGCTAAAGATTCAAATAAAGAAAAAGAAAGCCCTGCTACATAATAAACAATGGCATCCAAAAATAGAAGTATACCACTTAAACCATACTTAAAAATATTTAAAACAAATACCATTGTTAGCATAATGCTTCTCTCCTTTCTATTAACCTACTTTACACATTCCAATACTTGCTAAATCTAAAACAAATTCTAATATTGTTGGTAAAACAAATATTAAAACACCTATGATTATTCTTTTTACCAACCTCTGCGTTGCCTTTTTTATTTCCTCTGGCTTTTGAGCAACAAGCGCTTTCATGTAATCAATTATAGATAGTCCAATAATTAAAACGGGAACAACAAATTTTACTAAATCCAAAATTTCCTTTAAAATTTTTCCAAATTCTCCATCAAAAATACCATTACATTCGACAGAAATCGTTTCATCATCCGCAAACTTTTTTATTTCATATATTTTTTGCAGCATATAATTTTGATTTATACTAACAGATATTACTGTATTTTCAAGATTTAAACTTTTAGCTTGCACTTTTATTGGCAAAACCATTAAAAATAATAGTAAAATCCATATACTCCTTTTTTTCATACTATCCCTACTTTTTTCTCTTTAAACATTATATCAATATTTCTCATCTTTTACTAGTAAGATTTATCGTACCACATTCTTTTGGATTAAAAATACAAGTTCGACACTTTGCGTATTTCATACCAGTATTCGCTCCAGCAACTAGTCCAAATACAAAATTAATAATTGTTGGAAGTAAGAAAATAATCACACCTGCAGCAATTCTAGTCACAAAAGAAGATGTAGAACTTTTCAGTGCTTTATCGTCCGATGCAACTACAGCTTTTGCATAATCAATAACTCCAAAAATGATTAATAGTAATGGAACAACTATTTTAACAATCATTAATAAATATCCAAGAAATTTTAAAGAATTTTGTACTCTAACTTCTTCGCAAAATTGACTTAAATCTGCTGTTTCATATTCCTCATTTTTATTAGTGCTATTGTTTTCATTGTTATTTTCCTTTTCATGTTGTTCTTGAATAATTTTATCAGTTGTTTCATTTACTTTTGACCTTGCGTTTTGAACTGCTTTATTAAATTCTTGAACACTTTTATTATTCGCATCTATTAATCCACTATTTATCGCTTCATTTATCTCGGATTGCCATGTATTTATATCTTCATAAAACTGTTGTAATCTTGTTTTACAAACATCATACATGACAGAATTGGAATCCAAATGTCCTTCACTATCTAAGCATTTATTTAATTCCCAAGGGTCTTCATCTGTTTTCATTTTTTGAAGGAAAGCAGTATAAGTATCGATCTTTTCATACATTTCCTCAGCTGCATCTCTTTCATCAGGACTCGAAATGGACATTATGCCTGAAAAATACCCAGTTGATTTCGTAGTTAAATCTATACTAATTGAGGAAGCAGTTTCATAAGTATCTGCACCATATATTTCATAACGATTAAACAATGAACCCTTATCCAAAAATACCATATAAGGAAAACAAGTATTATTTTGTTCAAAATAATCTTTAGCTTTAAATCCACTCGCTGCTGTGCTCCAATTCGATATAATTTGTTGGGATTTACTTGTGGAAGCATAACAACTATATCCACCAGTATCATAAAAAGTACAGTTAATAGTTACATCTTCGCTTTTTACCCCACCATATTGTTCATACGAATAGGAACCTTTATATTCACAAGTTGTATTCGCGGCTTTTACCATTGCTGGAAAAATCAATATTAAAAGTGCTAAATATAGTATTTCTTTTTTTTTCATAGACTTCACCTTTTTATCTTATTGTATATGGATTTTCTAAAGTACCATCTCCACTTGCAAATAATACATCATCCCTTAAAGCAACAACAAAACGATTTTGAGCAGAAGTATTTGCATATGAAGATTCCAACACTCCACGATAAGATACATAGAATACATCATAAGTTGTTGCTATATCTCCTGTCATTGTCCACCACTTAAATTTATTATCCGCTAAATAATTATAGTTTTGGCATTCTTTACTAATTGTTGTACTGCATAGTCCATCCAAGCTTGCATTCATATAATCATACGCTGGTAATAAACCTATATATTGGCTTTCAATCTTTTCATTACATTCTAAATTACCATTTTTAGAAGTGCTATCTTCCCCTCTTTTTCCTACGCATAAATCAAATGTCGTTAAATAAGGTTCATAACTTTTAAAATTATTCTCATAAAAATTTTTAATATTTGTATAAGCTCTACTTAATAAGAAATTATTAATTCCCTTTGTCGATTCTTTTTCAGTATTATAGCGATCATCCCACTCTTCTGTAATATCTGCTTTTTCTGTTGTAACAATCAATTCTATAGCATCATTTTTATCTATTTTAACAATTCTCCATAAACGATCGGCAAAACTTACATAATTATTAGGATTTTGCCCTCTAAATACTAGTTCTCCATTCATTTCATATAAACCATCTTTAGTTTCAGAAATTTTGTTATTCTTTTTTATGACATCAATAAAATCTTCTGTTTTAAAATCTTTGCATGTTAAATAAGCTTGATATTTATAATTGTTGTTTGCAATATAATCTACTAAAACATTTGCTGTACAAGAAGAATCCTTAACATATTTTTCTAATTCTTTAATGTATTTATTTTGAATTAACGTATCTGTACTTATAACAACAGTAGGATTGGTACTCGTTGGATATTCACTTGGATTTTCTTGTAAATAAGTAGCAGCTGCTTCTTCTAGTTTATCTTCTAATTTTTCATAAGAGATTTTAATACCCACAAATTTTACCGCAACAGCAATTGCTACAATAATAAGAATCATTACAAAAGCAAGACTTCCAAATAAAGTCACTTTTTGTTTGTTGTTATCATAAAACTTTTTCACTTTTTCTTTCATTTAAGAATCACCATATTAAAATTATACAATAAGACAAATAAAAAAGCAATTTTTAGATTGCTTTAATCTTCTGTTTTAGGGGCTTTACCTTCCCAAGCATCTCCTGCCTCTGTACAGTCACCAGGATTCGTTATACATCTTCTGCAAATGTCATAGTCATCTGATATTTCTGTATTTTTTCTAAAATCCGTAACCAAACCTATTACAAATGTAATAATTGTTGGCAATAAGAAAATTACTACAGCGGCTATTGCTCTTGTAACTAAAGACTTTGTAGCCTTTTTAATTTCATCATCTTTACTTGCGATAACTGCTTTTCCTAAATCCATTACACCAAATATAATTAACAAAATAGGAATAACAATTTTAAAAACTAATAATACATATCCTATGATTTGCCATATATTAGCAGTTTGTGTACAAAAATTTACTGCCATTGTTAAAAATAAATCCATAATTTCTTACCTCTTTCTCATTTACTAACTTAATTTTAGCGATTATTTGACTTAATGTCAAGTTTTACAATGTAAAATGCGTCAATTTTGACAATTTTACACCATTTTATTGATTAACATTTCTTAAAGTCTTTATACTAACTAAAAAAGATTCTTATTTTTTTCTTAAAGAAAAACGCACTTCTTAAATCAATGTGCTTGACTTTAGAAATACGTTCATTAACACTTTATTTAAATATATTAAATAATTTACTTGTTTTTGTTTCACTTTCCGTAGATTCGTCAAAACGAACAAAACCTAACTTCACTAATAATTCTTCTAATACCTTATGATTGTCCAACTTATCGTCTAGATATGGTATGTTAAAGAAGACTTTACTTTTTGATTCATATTCAAAATCTTTAACATCCCTTTGATTTAAAATACTTCTATTTAAAATAATTTTTTTATCACGTAATTTTTCGAATGTTCTTTTATCTTTACGAATCAATTTATTTAATTTAATTAAACCTGGTTCTATTAAGTAAAGAACTTCTGTACAGGAACTAATACTTCCTCGATCATTCAAATCTACTAAGATAACTTCTGCATCACTATTCATAGCAATAAAGGATGGTAAATCTAAACTTGAGGTACTTCTAAGGGTTTTATCATTCAAATAGATAAAATCATGTTCGTCGACTTCAACGGCAATGACATTATATTTTTTAGCAAGTTCTTTTTTCAACAAATAGGTTAATGTTGTTGAACCAGCATGATTGGTAACATTTTTAATTCCAATTACTCGTAAACCTAATTTATTATAGTCTCCGCCTTCTTCTGTACTTGCTGTTACACTATTTAATTGGTGATATTGAGCAACATCTTTATAAGTATTTGGATTATTAATTAAAAACTTAATGGCATCTACATTTCTCGTAAAATTATAAATGCCCATTGAAATTAAACCAGACAAATATTTAGGAGAATTAACGATTTCGGAATCATCTAACAAAAGAATGATATTACTGACATCCATACTGACGGATAAATTTTGTAACGTCGTAATATCTTGATAATTTTTTAATGCTGTAATATCTAGAATCATTTTATTATAATAAAAGTTAGTAAATTGATTCACTAAATCTTCTACTTCAAATTCCCCATTAATATTTTTAATAACATCAATATCCAATGTCGCTAGTAAAGATTGATATTTATTTGACACTATAACATTCACTTTTTATTCCTCCTCTGCGTGTAATGAATCGGCAGATCTTATAATATTTTCGGTAGATCCACTGACATCAAATTTAAACACATCTCCTATAATTGGTAAGTTAAAATAGAAAAATATATTAACTTTATAGTAGACATTACCATTATTATTACTCATCGGTGACTTTATTTTCGTCACACAATAATAATAAGGCGTTCTATCATTTTTACTTACTAAATTTACAGATTGATTATTTAAATCTCTTATTCCGTAGCTTCCTTCAGGGCAAGCATGTGTTACGAAATAACCATTACTTTTTAAATAATTATTGATTATGGCAATACTTCCATCATCACCAGTAGTTAACCCTTCTCTTTTTTCTATGATTGTTAACAATTCATTCTTGACTTTAAAGGCCTTTGTATAATTTAAAGATAATGCTAAAAAAGCAACAAAGATTAAAATGAATAAGATAATTAATTGGGTTAACCAAACACCACCAATTCCTTCTCTCATAAATTCACCCCTATAGAATGACTAATTACTTTTGTATCTCCTGAAACTCTAAAACTAAATATATCATTAAAGATTGGCAAATCAAGTTGATAAAAAACAACCACACGATAATAATTCATATTGGGCATTTCAGAATTCATAGATACAGATTCTTCTTTTAAACAGAAAGCAGAATTACGACTATCAATTCTTCCATCACGATTATATCCAGTAAAACCTTCAGGACAATTTCCTGTCGTTCGATAAGAAGTTTCTTTTAAATATTCCACGATTCTTTCGATACTCTTATCATTTTCTGGATTACTTAAATTAATACCTTCTTCTCTTTCTATTGATTTTATAATGGCATTTTTTACATTAAATGCCTTGGAATGGTTAATAGATAAACACATATAACCAGTAAAAAGTAATATAAAGAAGATAACAATTTGAAATATCCAAGTTCCACCAATGGCTTCTCTCATACAATCACCTGACTATTAACCTTTCCAAGGGCACTTAAACTCTGCCCCTTCTTGCTTACCATTTTTATAGTATTTACATGTTACATAACCATCATTTAAAGATCTTTTATCACAAACAGCATCACTGCATTTATTGGTTGCAATAAAAGTATTTTTAAGACTTGGCCATAAAATTGCAAAGAAAAAGACCGATAGGATTCCTACCGCTATAACAACAACTAACGTCATATTTAGTTCTCCTGTGGCCTCTTTCATCTTTAATTCTCCTTATTATTTTTTATTACTTATCAGCATTGTTATTGTTTGGACAAGTAATTTCTTGAGTTTGGTTATTTTCATCCATATAAGTACATTTACAAGTCTTTCCTGTACAAGTACAAGATGTCGTAGAAGAACACTTCGTACTATTTAAGATGTTTGTTTTAATACTAGGCCATACAAAGGCATAGAAGAATGCTGCTACTGCTGCAATGGCAACAACAGTTACAACGGTCATATTTAATTCTCCTGTGGCTTCTTTCATATATTTATTCCTCCTCTACTTTCTTTTATTATAATCTTTTTTACGCATATTATCAACTTTTAAAATTTATTTTACATACCCATTAACATTAACACAGCAAATATTAATAGAATCATAACCCCTAAACCAGTGGTAATTAACATACTCATGGTTTTGGATTCCATTTTCTCTAGACGTTCTTTATATCTTGTTTCACGAGCTTTTTGTTGTAAGTTACTAATCGTTTTAGAGAATGCCAATAATTGTTCTTGTTTATGTTCTTGTCTACCTAAACTTAAACGATATAACAATCTCATCATACGCATAGAATCTCTTACAGGATATTGTCTAGCAAAATTAACATATGGATCAATCTTATCATTACCAGCATTAATTTCATTGATTAATTCTTGTAATCCTTCTCTAAATATCGCTGGAGCATCATTAATCGATTTTCCTATTGCTACTGGTACGGTATAGTGTTGGATTAAGATTTCCAAACTTTTTAAGTAATGTGGTAGCATCGAATTAATTTCATGTAAGTGAGCTTTATAGTATTTCTTAATATTAAAATAATCTAATTTAAATACTAAATAACCACCAATAAAACAGAACAATATCGTAATATAATTTATTTTTGATATAAAACAAAATACTAATACAACAATGGTAATAAGTCCATTACGAATTCTTTTATTAAAAAGAATATCGCCATTTACGCCATCTCCATATTTAGCACGTACATAAAAGTCCCAATCATCTTCTTTTAATTTTCGAAAGTAGACTTCGTTATCCGCAATAAAACGATTCGCACTAATTCTACCGGTATAATTCATTACAAACAGGAATATAACACCTACAATTAAGATTTCTATCGACATGTTATTCAACCCCCACATCTGCATTATAGTATTTCTCACCACTTAATAAGAAATAACTATTAATGATAATAATTGCATGTAAGATTAATTTTACATACCATATATCTAAGAGTTCGATATAACTATCGGTTCCCAGCAAAAATTGCATGGCCATAACAAGTAAGAATAAGGCAAGACCAAAAGTAATAAAACGTTTATGGAAGTTTTTACGATCGGCTTGGTCACGATAAACGCCTTCTACTAAAGCATCGATATCTTGACTCATGTTTTCTAAGGCTTCTCCAGAGTCCTTAGCACCTTCCTTAGTAATTTGTAAAAACAATTGATTCATATTTTTTACCATATAGAATGGATATTTTTCATTAAAGAATTCAATCGATTCGTCAATCGTTCCATTTTGATAAGACATATCAATCATTGTTTTTACGTCTTGTAAAACAGGATCTTCGAGAATTCCAGAATCTCTTACACCTTCAAGAGATTTAACAAAACTTTGTGTTGTCGTAAATTCCATAATAACATTGGTGGTATAAATTTGAATTTGTTCAAAGATAAATTCACTATAGATTTTTTGATATCGTAAGTAAGCTAAGTACGGAATAAAGGCAACAGCAACTGCTGCATAGATAACCGCAATTACGATATTATAAAAATATAGATAGGATATAATTCCTGCTACTCCAGCAAACATTACAACTTGACTGGCATATTCTTTCGCCGTAAAATCTTGTCCTAAATGTTTTACTTTTTCTCTTACTTCTTTATAACTATAAGGAGCAAATTTCTCATAAGTGTCTTTTACTTGGCTAATAAAGAAACGATAAACATTTTCACCATTATTTTGGCGATAGGATACAACGTATATCCCAATAATCCATAAAATGATTAACTCCATATCTTTTACTCCTCTCTATAGTGTATCTACAGCTGGCTTTGGATTCACAGGTGTTGGTGTTGTAGATGGATTAGTATTTACATTAACCGTAGCTGTAGGTTTTGCTTCCATATTTGTTGTAGTAGTCTTTGGTGTAGTATCGCTTCCTGTTCTAAAGATATTATCAGGAAGAATAACACCTTGGATGGATAAATAATCTTTTAAATGTTGGGTTGGATTATTCAAAGTCATTTTACCATCCATGGACTTTTGAAAAATTGTATTGACTCGAGGTTTATTTTCTTCGTCCACATAAAACTCACATATTTCCATAATCTCACGTTGAAATCTTCCTAGTTCCTTACTCATATATCCTTTTACATAGACACCAATTTGTACATAACGATGGATGGTTGCTAAAAATTGTTCTACTTCTTGATTGGTTTCAAGCAAACTATACATACGCATCGGTATAGAAGAAGCTTTATCGGAGTGGATTGTTGATAAAATATGGTGTCCAGATGAAATAGAGTTACGAACAGCGAGTACCGCTTCAGCACTACGCACTTCGGATAACAATATCCAGATTGGGTTTTGTCTCATACAAGTTACCAAAACATCGGTATAAGAAGCAATATTATTGGTTTTCATTGCGACAATATCACGATGGGGAAATATTCGATCTAAGTGCAATTCCAAAGTATCCTCGATGGTAATCAATTTTTCATTTTCTTTTGTGGTACTTGCCAAATATTTAACCAGTTCTGTTTTACCTGAACCAGTTTCTCCACTAACAATAATATTGGCATGTCCTTGAACACATTGTAGTAAAAAATCTAATAAATCTTCTGAAACATATTTTTCATTAATTAATTTTTCTTTATTCAAACGTATTTTAGCAGGTGTTTTACGTATCAAACAAGCTATTCCATTGGTAGCAATCGAATCATGAACGAAATTCAAACGAAGTTCTGGAGATTCAGCATCCAAGAAAGGATGTGCCATATTAAAGGTTTTTCCCATAACATTTGAACATTGAAATGCTAGTTTTTCCATTAATGCATTATTAATCTCAGGCCTATCCACTTGGAATACACCTTTTGAAAGTGTCTTTAGCCATACTTGTCCACCATTACTATAAGAAATATCGGTGACATCATCGATTCGTAAAAACTCTTCTAAAGGGCCAAAATCCAATTGAGAGAAAATTGCATCATTCATAACTAGACACCTTCTTTCTTTTTATTCTTTTTTTATTGATTATTTGTTGTTGTATTCGTTGTATTATCCGTATTATCTGTAGTGTTATCGTTATTTGTTGTATCGGTTGGTGTCATATTTTCAGGAATAGACGCACTCTTTGATTCAATAAATGTTCTAATATAATCACTTTTTACAGATGTAGCTCCAGGATTTGCACTATAAGATGCATTTCTTGGTACTGGTTCTATTTTAATAGAATAACCGGTAATTTTTTCTGCTTCTTTTAATAATTTAAACATATCGTCTGGTACAGCAAATAATAGTACAGCAGGAGTACGTGTTTCTACAGTTGATTCAAACACATGGTTTCCTTGACTATCTTTAACAGCAGAAACTTCAATACTTTCAATAAATTTACCATACATAACTTTTCCATCATCATCTACACCACTAAAGTATAAATCGATATAGTTTCCAGGATAAATTGAGTTACCATAAGTTGAGTTTAAATCTACCGCTAAACTATAAATGGTATAACCATCTGGAATATCAGCAAAAGCACTATCCGGTTGTTCTTCTTTTGATATAATTTGTGATTTATAAAACATACTATTTGCTGGAATTGTTACTCCAAATGAAACATAGTTGTTTACAAGTTCATTCACATTCGTTATTAAATTTGGACTATTATTAACGACGCTACTTGATACTTCCATATAGCCAATCATATCACTTGTAATTAATGTACGTGAAGATAACTCTTCTTTTGCATATGGTACAGAAACTGGAGTAGTTGCTTGTTTTACACGATAGTTATAACCAATATATAAAACCAATATGGCTAGTAAAACTCCTAGTATTGTTACCGTATTTTTGTTTCCTAAAAATCTTTTAACCGTTGTCATAAAATTTCCCATTTTTAATTCCTCCTAATTCTTTTATTAACCTATTCTTGTCCACTAAGTTCAAGAACAGCGTCAACTCTATTTACAATGTCAAATGAAGTTGAGTCCCCAGCAACCATAAAACTTCTTGACTTACTGGTTACTTTGACACTTACCTTAGGTGGTGCCTCATAAATACCATAAAAAGATATTTCATAAGTATTAAAACTTACGTTTTCAGCAAATCTTCTTAAAAAGGATTCTATAAATTTTTCACGATCTATTTTTAATTCTCCATACTCACGATAATATCCATAGTTTACAGCATCCACCATCGCAGCTTCTGTTACTTCTTTAATTAAGTAGTAATCTTCGGTATTTTGTGTTGTTACATTTGATATTAACATCATAATGACTATTACAAACACACCTAGCAATATCAACCAATAACCCCAATATGTTTCTTTCACTAGCTAACTCACCTCTTCTATTTCCATGCTGGTCCAATATTTTCACCAACACTAGACCATTGTTCCCAATTTTTATTTCGTTTTACTTCTTTAAAGAAACCTTTCTTGGCACCTTCGTCTAAGAATGAACTTGTTCCGTAAGCATTATTGAATCCTCCAGCACTATGATAATTTAAGTCTTGTGCTACATAAGTTCCAGTTTCTTTATTATAATCACGAATTTTCTTCATACTATTGGCATCTAATACATAAGTATATTCAGCATTTTCATAGATTGTTTCAGCATTTGTTTCAATTTCGTCCCTAGCTTGAGTACCTTTTTCATTTGTCCAGTTATAACCTAATGTACGGTTATTAGGATTAAATTCATTAACAGATACTGTTCTATAGAAGTAAGTATTTTCTCCATCAAAGATACAATTTACACAATAAATATCACAGTCAGGGCATTTTGGTTCTGGTTCATCAGGAATGTAGCAGTGATCTCCAACGCAGTCATAATCGCAATCATCACAATCAACTACATAGACACAGACATATTCAATATCTGGAGATACACTTTGACCGTTTTGTTCTTCCCACCATTGTACAACTTCATCCAATCTTCCAGTTTTACATGCTGGGTCGTCATTATATTGACCTAAATTAGAAATATTAAGTTTCCATTGATATACACCTTTTGAAGTATTCAATGCTACTGGGAATATAGCTCCTAGATAAGAATAATTTTGTCTTAGTGAGCCTACACCTGCTACAGTATCAATTGTCCCATGTGGATAATTTGTAGCAAATTCTTGTATATTTGCATATTCAGCATCACCAGTAACTTTAATTTTACGATAATAATATTCTTCCAATAATGTTGAAATTTGATGAGCTTCTTTTGTTTTAGTACAATTTCCATCATCCGGACAATCTAAATATTTATAATCTTTTAAAGAAGCAGATTCATTCGCAGTATATTCATCATCAATTGTTTCTCCTTTTTTATAAGTAGCAACATCTTTTGGAGAATAATCAGGTCCACTAACTATTTTATAGTTAATACTTGTATTGTATTGTTCTCTATACCAGAATTCAATTTGGTCATCACTCATACACATATCGTTTATCCAACTATAGCAATCTTCTATTTGGCTAATCATTTCTTCAAGTTCACCTTTTACACGTTCAAATTCCCCTTTAGTTCGAGCAACTTCCCCTTCGAAATCCCAATCACTAGGAGCCTCAACACAATCATAGCCTCCATCTTTATTTGGCTGTCTAGTAAAGTCAGTACCCCATTTGCGACTAGATGTTTGAAGAGTTTGTCCTGTTGCAATATAAACTTCTCCAGTTTTATTATCAGTGCTTGTAATCCTACTTCCTGTGTTTGTTGAACTTGCACTGATTGAATAAATAGTTCCCTTATGTTCAACAAGCGGAGCATTCTCATACTCCTGAGAGTAACAACTAGTAGGAGTTGCAGTAGCACTTTTTGATAATTCTAATTCTTTTTTAGCGATTTCATAATCATTTTTCTTATTAATTAATTCAGTTTGTTTTGCTAAAATATCTGTAACAAATTGTTTAATATCAATTCCAGCTGTTCCATCTCTATTTGTTGTATAACAAGTTCTTTCTGCATGAACAGGAACATTTTCTACTTCAAAATATCTTCCACTTGTTGTATATTTAGCACCAGGTAAATCAATCATATAATCTTCTTTACAGTATACAGCACAATATTTATTATCCGTTAATTGTCCATCGTTCATTTTATAAGTATTACCAGCTTCGTCCTCTTTTTCTATAATACAATTTTTAACATCAGTAGGCGCAGTAATAGAAACATATTTGTCTCCATCAGCATCACAAAATGTATCTACATGTACTTCAGTATGTTGTGTACATTTGTTTTCTGGTTCTGGTTCAGGTTCTCCTTCACACTCGTCGCTTATATCTGTAGGAGTAAAACTCGCCGTTGTTGGAGTATTGCCATCTAATACTAAATCAGTAATAACAATCATATTTTGTAATCCAGAACCACCGCCGGTACATAACACTGGACGTGAAGCACTATGACGTTCACCAGAACAATCCTTACTATTTGTACTACCTTCTCCATATTTTGCATTTAATTTAAACGTACATTTTCCTTCTTTTAAGACAACCGTTACCGTTTTACTTTCAGCATTAGGTGTAACGCTTTGACAATCACTACCACAAGTAAACTTAATATCATTAAAGTTTAGATTTGTTTTAACTGAAATAACATATTTTTGTCCTTGATGAGATACTTGAGACATTTCAATTTTTGATTTTGTAGAAGAATCTGCTTTTGTATCAATTTCCCACTTTTTTGTTTCATATCCTGCATTAATCCATATTGCATGTACTGCATTTTGAATTCCTTGAATTGTAGTATCTTCTGGTAATAAATTACTATCAGTTCCAGATTGTTGTCCATTCCATTCACGGACCAATCTTCTTAAAGCTTCTTGAAGTTTCCAATGACTTGAAGAATATGCATTATAAACTTCCATTATTGCTGTTCTTCGTCGGTCATCCAGTTTAGTATCACTGCACGTTAATGAGCCAGCATTCCATTCGCCATGCATGACTTTTCCAGGGTCAACGCAATAAATACTATATGTATTACCGCACATCTCTCCTTGGAATTCAGGATCTACAGCATCAATTGATTCATAATTATTGCTAACATCTATGCGATGATAGCCTGGTAAACTAGAATGACCTATAAAATAGGCTTTCATTTGTCTTGCATTTGTTCCAAACGGCAATAATAATATTGCACTTATGAATAAAATTACTATAATATTTAACTTATTTCCCTTTTTCATTATAATACTCTACTCCTTTTCTTTTTAATCAGAATCACAGTAGTAGCAACCCCCGCTACAACAATAACCATTCCCACTGAATAAATTATCAACTTGTTATTTTCGTAGAATTCTTTTAATTTGTCAAGGAAATTTTTATTTTCAGGTTCTTCAATAGGACTTTCCTCTTCTTGTTGATAGTTTTCAATATTCTTATAAAATGCTTCCGCATTTATATTATTTGTTGGTATAAATTCTTGGCAATAGTAATAACCTGGATTTTCTTCACAAACTTGCAGTTGAGAATAAAAATTATACATTGGTGTTTTTAAATCAAAAGTTCGATACCTTTCACCAATACAAGCATATTTATTCGCAAATACTTCAATTGTATAAGTATTAAGTTCTTCTACATCCGTCGTTGTAATTTCAGCTACACCATTGTCCGTATCTTTATATTCAAATGTATACTCTTTTCCATCATTCTTTGAAGTAACTTTAACTGATATTTCTTCAGTTATGTTCAAAATGCTTATTTTTAATCCTCTTAAATAAAAATCAACTTCTGGAGCATTTCCATTTTCATCTTGACGATCAACATCTACCGCTTTTCCATTATATACATCTACCGCTTCATATTTTGCTGTTACATGTCCAACTATATTATTTAATTCTGCTTGTTCACTATAACTGCATAAACTTTCTGCTCGTACTACATTAGGAGATAATAATATAATTGCTAGTAATAAAAACTTTCGCAAATTTGTTTTCATCTAATCCACCCAATCTCAATAAACCTGCATTGATTATATCATAGAGAAATGTAAAATTCAATATTATATTTCCTTTTAGCAAATTGAATTTGATGTGTAAAAAAGTGTCTACTTTTTTGCACTTTTTTAAAAAAATTGGCTTGAAAAAAAGGAAATCACAAATTTGCCTTGTATATATATAAGTAGAGGAAGTATTTTTTAGATACTTCTTTTTATAAGAATGGAGGTGAAAAATGTTTACTCAAGAAGAACCAAAAACAATCAACTTGAAAAATGATTGGATGTTCAAAGCTTTCATGACTAAACCACAAAGCCGAAGTATGGTTGCAGGTTTGATTAGTGAAATCACAGGTATAGATAGAAATCTTTTGTATCATGCCACTTATATAGGTGGTGAAGAAATAGCCAAAAGGCAAGAAATACAAAAGAAGCAATCCACTGATATGACCATTAAGATTACTGACCACATGCAAATTATTGTGGAAATGAATCAAGCATATCAAAAACATGTTTTTGAGAAAAACAGTTTGTATGCTATGAGTCGTATTGTGGAAACTACCACATCCAAAAAAGAGTATACTTCTATTATACTGATTAATTTTGATAATTTTAATCAGTATGAAACAAGTGACCCTATCTTGATTTTTCAAATACAAGATAAAAAGGGACACATAGAAGTAAACAATTATATTTCTTATCATGTAATACTTGAAAATTGTTCTGATAAAAACTATAATGTAGGTAAAGAAATAAAGAAGTTTGCTAATTTCATAAAAGAAAAAAGAACAATCAAGCAATTAGAGGAAAAGTATGAGGGGGATGAGGAATATATGTCAGTAATAAGAACAGTAGAAGAGTTAAGTAAAGATCCAGAGTTTGCGGGGTATTATGATATTGAAGAGAAGCATCGTCAACAATTAGAAGATGCCAAAGAAACTGGTGTAGACGAAGGAATTATTCAAGGTGAAAATAATAAAGCGATTTCTACTGCTAAGAGGATGTTGGAAAAAGGCATGTCTATAGAAGATATTGCTGATTGTACCGAGTTATCCACCGAACAAGTTGAAAAGTTAAAGAAAGAACAAACAAAATAGTTCTTTTTTTTATCCTTTTTTGTCGAATAATTAGAAGTTTCTTCTAGTTTTGTCGAAAGCCTTGAAAGAAAGAAAAGAACACTTATAATAGCAAGACATATTCGACTTAAAACCTTTCCGCAGACTGTCCGATAATTGGGTTGGGAGGGTTTTTTTCATTTTTTTCATTTCTTTCCTCCTCTATTGTTGTTTTTATT
>CANRJW010000002.1 GCA_947631035.1 uncultured Bacilli bacterium | reverse complement strand
CGAAGATACTGAATTATACGACGGGCAATTTCAGGGCGGTCGCTTAAAAAGCAAGTTGGAGGAAAGTTCTAATGCAGTCTGCGCGTAACGTCAGTAGTCTTGATAGTAATAGTGTTGTGTTTACGAGTAATATTATAAGTCCAGAAGACCTTGTAAGATATCCTGAGATGGTAAATCATCCTGCTCATTATGGCGGTAAAGATGATCCTTATGAAGCTATAAAAGTAATAGAGGCCTGGAATCTTAATTTTAATCTTGGCTGTGTGCTCAAATATATCTGTCGCTTAAACAAGAAGCCAGGTGGAGATCTTACTAAGGATGAAAAGACTCTTGAGGATTTAAAGAAGGCTGCTTGGTATCTTCAAAGAGAGATTGATCGATTCAGAGCAGAGATGGGAAAGCAGGCGATGCAGGGGAGTAATCAAAGCAATGATTGTAAGAACTGAAATTTTAAAAAGCGCGGCTACAGACATTCTAAAGGCCGTAGACAGTAGCGAGCTCAGCAATATAAGTACATTACTCGAGTTTGAGGCAGCCAACAATGTTCTTGCTATATCTGTGGCCAACAAAGAGTACTTTGTGACCTTAAAGATGGAAGCAGATGGTATAGATACTTTTCATGCAACGGTAAATGCTAGTCTAATTCTTAAGCTAATAACCCAAACAACCGCGGAGAACATGGAACTTTTAGAAGAAGAAAACTACCTGCAGGTTAATGGTAATGGTACATATAAAATTCCGCTTGTGTTTGATGGGGATAAGGTAGCAGTATTGCATAAGATTAACATACTCAATCCTACATGTAATATGACAGTAGATAAAGACGTCCTTATGAGTATTTTAAAATACAATAGCAAAGAGCTTAGTAAGGGATTTATCGCAAAACCCGTGCAACGTTACTATTATATGGATGAGAACGGATGTATTACCTTTACCACCGGCGCATGTGTTAACAAATTCTTTTTACCTCAACCCATTAGAGTTCTTCTAAATAATCGAGTGGTAAATCTGTTTAGGTTATTCAAAGATGACTTAGTAGACCTAACACTTGGTTACGATGCCCTAAGTTCCGATATTATTCAAACAAAGATCAAGTTTGAGACACCTACAGTATCTTTAACAGCTATTCTGCCCTGCGATGATTCTATGATAAATGCAGTTCCGGTTAACAGCATCAGAAATCTCGCAGAAATGGTTTACCCTTATTCTGCAAGTATTAGTAAGGATTTGATATTGCAGGCTATTGGAAGACTCCAGCTATTTAATAAGAACATAAAGGGAAGCAATGATGCTGTTCTCTGCACGTTTGAACAAAATTGTGTGACCCTGTCCAATTATAGAAAAGACGTTTCCGAAAGAATAGATTATTTAAGTCCTTGTGACGCCCTAGGGGGCAACACTTACGTTGCGGCTTTAGATTTGAATGACTTAAAAGCTACCTTAAGTAACTGTGAGGAGTCTCACTTAACACTTAAGTTCGGTGCGGGCAAAGCCATCACTGTTGCTCGTACAAATATCATAAATGTTATTCCTCAATGCATAGTTAGTTGATTTCTTCTTCGATTTATTCTATAATATGCATAGAAAGTGAGGGCAGGTGATTTAAATGTACAAAGAAATGCAGATCACAAATCTTGAATGGATAGTTGCGACACTAAGAATCAAGCATGATGGAGACGGTTATTACAGCGACGATTTTGCAGGGCACTGGAGCTACGATCAAGCTATTATGCTTGAAGTTGCTTTTCTAAGACAATCGGATCCCTTCAGTGTTTGGTTTTCTGAAAATGAACTTAGATACTTCCCGAAAGATTACAGAGAGGAAGAGGGTTGATTATGGATCAAGAAATTAAAGAAGAGCTTGAAGATATTACATTGCATGAAGAGTTGATGGATATGTCAATTGAAGAGATCATGCGGGATGGGCATCTTAATAGAGAAACAGCTACTGCTATTTATGAGGCGGAACACAATATTGATATGGATGAACCTATGTCTCCTTCGGAATTTAGAAAATGGTTGGATAGCATGTTATGAAGATAGGTGGAGTGGTTAAGCTTCTAAGAGTAGGTAATCACAACAATTTACTTGAAAATCTATTGAGAGGTTAAGTACCGTGGAAGAAGATGGTCCGTCGTTTCCGTCGACACTGAGTAAAACTAAAAAGGCTTATTTTCACGCAGCTAAGAGTATTTCTACTCTTAGCAATCATAGATGCAAGCTGGGCTGCGTGGTGGTAAATAAACACAAGATTATTAGCTCTGGACACAACAGTGTAGATAGGACACATGCCTTTCAGGCCAGGCTGGATAAAAGAACCTTTGGTTGTGAGTGTGCAGGTATCTTACACGCCGAAATCGATGCACTTCTTCCTCTTATAAAAAGTAAGATTGATCTTTCAAGTGCTTCTATTTATGTATATAGAAGTATGAAAGATGGTAGCAAGGGCATGGCCAGACCGTGCCCTAGGTGCATGTCTGTAATAAAAAGTTGCGGTATTAAATATATCAACTATTCCACCAATATCGGATTTGTAGAAGAGGTTATATAAAATGTTTAAACGAAAAGAAAGCATTAAATTGGGAAAGCTTGAGGGTATAGATTGTAATCACCTTAAATGGAAGAGCAAAGATAAAGCACTAAGCTGGGACTTTGCTTATTATATGCCTATTTTAATGCGAGATGCTCTCAGGGAAATGGCTTCAAGCCTTCATGGTTGCCCTAGCCGGTTGGCAGAAAAATTTGATAATGATATAGATGCTGCATGTGCAGAGTGGAGTAGGATACTAAATAAAATTGCTGATAAATTTGATTATGCTTCTAGGATATTTGATACTTCAGATTTTTTACCGAAAGAAGATCAAATGAAGCTAGAAGAATATTATTCAAGAGATCATTATCTAGATTATAAAAGAAATGAGGATGGAAGTGTTCAATATACTCCAGAACCTACGCCAGAGTATATAAAAGAAATACATGAGAAGGAGAACAAGATCTCTGAGGATATGAACAGCAAATTAAAAGAAGCACTTCAAGAACTGGGAGAGATTTGGTACGATTTATGGGATTGAATAACATCGTAATTGTTGGGGGAGGCCCAGCAGGTATCTTCTGTGCGTACGAATTAGTGCAGCGAGGCTATAATGGAAAGATCACAATTCTTGAAATGGGTAATCTGGTAGAAAATAGGAACTGCCCTAAGATCAAGACCGGAAAATGCGTTCATTGTAAGAATTGCTCGGTGACTAGTGGCTTTGCTGGAGCAGGCGCGTTTAGTGATTCAAAGTTAACCATGTCCCCAGAAGCCGGGGGCTACCTCCCTGAGTTATTAGGTGCAGAAAATGTACAGTTGCTTATCAATTACGTTGAGTCTATCTACCAGAGATTTGGAATGAAGGTAGAGACAGTAGGGGCAGAAGACACAGAAGAAATAAAACAAATCCGCAAGAGAGCAATTGCTGCAGGTCTTAAACTGGTTAAAAGCCCTGTAAAGCATCTGGGGACTGAAAAATCAAGAGAGCTATACTTCAAGATCGAACAATATCTACTCTCTTGTTCTAATGTTTTCATAGAGCATAGCTGTGAATGTCAAGATATTATTATAGACGAGGATGGGGATTGCATTGGCGTCGTCTCAACTATAGGACAAACTTACCACGCGGATAAAGTAGTTATTGCGGTCGGTAGAAGAGGTGCTTCTTGGTTGGAGAGATTATGCAGTTTACATGATATCGAAAATACTCCAGGTACAGTGGATATTGGAGTTCGTGTAGAATGTAGAAATGAAATCATGGAAGAAATCAATAGGTATCTCTATGAAGGAAAATTTATTGGTTATCCAGCTCCATTTAGAGACAGGGTAAGAACGTTTTGTCAAAATCCAGGGGGTTTTGTTACTCAGGAGAATTACGATAACAATCTTGCTTTGGTAAATGGACACGCGTTCAAAGAGAAGAAATCAGAAAACACAAATCTATCTATTCTCTGCTCTCACAACTTTACAACACCCTTTGATCAACCTATCAAATATGCTCAGGAAGTTGGTGAGCTAACAAACATGCTTGCTAAGGGAAGCATTCTAGTGCAGCGTTACGGAGATATTCTAACAGGTAAGAGAACATGGCAGGATGAATTAGAGAGATCAAACCTTAAGCCTACACTATCAGACGCAGTTGCAGGTGATATTACAGCTGCTATGCCTTATAGAGCAATGACAAACATTCTTGCTTTCATTCGAGCACTGGATAAAGTGGTACCGGGATTTGCAGCTGACGAAACATTACTGTACAGTCCAGAAATTAAATTTTATTCTAATAAAATTAAAATGGATGAGCATTTAAGAACAAGTATCAACAATTTATACTGTATCGGGGATGGTGCAGGAATTACTCACGGTATTATGCAGGCATCCTCGATGGGTATTCAATGTGCTCGGGAGATTATGTAGTGGGAAAGAATGATAAAGCGTACGGATTTGAGCAGAAATTTAAGGAGGATTATTTGAAGGCCTTCCCTAACGCCCTTTGTTTTAAGATTCCTAATCAAATGTCGGGCTTTTACAGTGTAAACAACTTAGCAGATTTCCTATGTTTTGATAGTGAACGACTTTACTTCATTGACTGTAAAGCACACGGCAGTGCCTCTTTTCCTTTTGACGCTTTTCCTCAGTTTGATAGATTACTTTCTCTAGAACACATTTCAAAACTGGTAACCGGGGTTGCCTTATGGTTATATGATAAGGATAAAGTATTCTTTATACCTACAATATCTATAGACAAGATGAAAAAAGATGGAATAAAATCATTTAATCCAGATAAAGTACCAAAATATAAGTACTACTACTTAAGTATCCCATCCGTAAAACTAAGAACTTATATGAATAGTGATTACAGAGTATTAAAAGATGTGCCAGGAAATGAAGAATTAAGAAATTGGGGAGCTAAATAAGAGATGAAAAGAGTTTGCAACTGCTGCGGTAAGGAGCAAGATAGAGGTTACGATCCCTACTACCTGTTTAATGAAAAAATTTTGTGTGAATCCTGTCTCCTGAAGAAATATCCTATCAAAAAGATGTCTTACTATTACAGTACTTATGATAAAGGCTACTACGACTCCTTTTCAGAGGCATTGGAATGGATGACCGATGAGACCTATACTGCGGCTGACGGAGAGGAAGAATCATGAAGGTCTATCTTACAGTAGTCACTGGCTTGTTTCTAATGGCGTTGGTGAGTATAATTTGTTGCATAATATTCTATTGTCAAGGTAGAGAATTGATTGCTTCAATAAGTACTGGAATCACTGTTTTCTCTATATGGGGTCTTTTTATCATAAATCATCTATATATTTCAAGACAGATTAAAAAAGATCTTAAAGAGCAGGAGGAGGCACTGGATGACATCAAAAAGGATTTACAAATACATAATGGAACCCATTGATTTTCAAAAAGTGCACATTAATGGCAAAATTCTTAGTATAATAAACCAGAGAGAAAATATTTGTATATATGCTCTTGTAGATGAAAATGAACCTGAAAGAACATACTCTATTTAGCTTTTAGGAACAGGGCATTGTGTGCCTAACGAGGTAGTTGAAAAATTTACATTTTTAGGGACCGTACCCCTTTACGAGGGTGGTCTGATTTTACATGCATTTTATATGGAGGAAGAGGATGAAACTAATACTTACGACTAAGAATGAAATTGATGAAGTGGGAATTGAGGCGTTGAAAGAGGAGCTTGGAGTATCATTAACAGAGGCGCTAAAAGGAGCTATTTACGATAAATTTCAGCAATTATACGATCAACTAGTTAAGTCAAACCCAGAGGCATACAAACATTCCAACCTAACTTGGGAGATCCATTATGAATACTGATAACATAAAATTTCGTGCCTGGCTGAAAAAAGAAGAAAAAATGGTTGACGTAAAATCAATCCACCTCGGTACTAGAAAGATCATGTACGGCTACAGTAATGGATCTCAAAATTACGGCTCCAGAAGCTGTAGTTTTGAAGGTTGTAAGTTATTGTCCTGGTATCCCGAGCAAGACGGTGCAGGGAACGACGTGTTTGAAGGGGATATTCTTTACAGACATGTTGACTTTAGGCACATCTCCCCCAAATGGGTTGAAGACAACTACGTTGTTGTGAACATGGGAGATGCTGTTAGGATGTATACTGTTCGTACCGTTGGAAAGGATGCGGTGTACTACGGAACCATGAAAGACGTTGATGTTTCTTGTTACATAGTTGTAGGAAACATTTTTGAAAATAAAAATATCTTAACTGATCTAGGATTTGAGGTACAGGAAGTATGTTAAGGACAGTTGCGGTTGCAACGGTGCTGTGATTTAATTTATACGAATCGTCTTGCTTTAAGTTGAAGGTTAGTGTATAACAAGCTGTAGAAAAGTTTGAAAGATCTTCTGCGCTTATGGGAGGTAAGTACAAATATGAAGGTAACCATTAATTTTACGGGCAGTGAAGATGAGCAGGAAGTGTACAAAGAACTGGACATGTTAGCGAGATTTGCGACAGCCAGCGCTAGAGCGGGTTTTGTAGCTGCAGGAGCAACCGAAGAAAACATAGCTGAAATATTTAATGAAGTAGGTTATACTGCAGCGTCTTCAGATGCAGGGGCAATCATTGAATTGAACATGAATCTGGATAAAATATTTGAACTCATGGACGATATGGATCTTGATTTAGATAGACTCAAAATATTTGATAATTTATTACATTCGTAATAGAGGTGAAAGAGTAGAATGCAGCTAAATAACGATACTTTAACTGAAAAGATTGCAGATATAAATGAAAGTGTGAACGATTTTAATAGTATTACAGAACGCGTGATCAGAGAACAAAGTGCTGATTTGGACGACCTTATGCAGGATGTGCATGCGGCTGTTACGCAGGAAAACGCTGCAGCTACAGACACTATTGAAAGATATTACGCAGAGCTCTCAGCTCTTATTTATTTTATGTCGGAGCGCATAGAGAAGTTAAATATTTTTCGAGATGTAAGTAAAGCTGCTGCAAAAGAAGCCTACAATAAGGCGTATCTCAAGTTCTGTGCAGAAAAAGATGAAAAGGGTAAGTCTGTAAGAACCGTAAACGAAAACACCGCGCTAGCAGAGACCGATTCTCAATATGAAGTGGTAATCCAAAGTATTTACGGCAATGCATACGATGCCTTGAAGCTAAAACTAGATCTTGCAATGGAGATGCTAAGTACTTTAAAAAACATACTGAAGAGAAGAACAAATGAGGAGTACCTCAATAGTCAGTTGAGTAAACTCAACCCAGGGGGAAATGACTAATGGCAGATTTAAAGTCAATCTTAAAGGACTTAAATAAAAAATATGAAGGTATTATAGCTACGGTAGGAGTAGATCAATCAAAAAAGACTAGATTTTCTCTGGGAAGTCCCAGCTTAGATATTTGTACGTATAATTCAATTCCAGAAGGTTCTTGGATTGAACTGTCCGGAGGTGAGGGTTCCGGTAAAACTCTTCTTAGCTTTCTAATGGCAGCTGATTATAGTAAGAAAGAAAAAGAAAAGCCTGAGGAAGAGAGAAGACATATTCTATTTGTAGACTGTGAGCATACTTTTGATAAGGAATGGGCAATGATTTCCGCTCACTACGATGTGGACGCACAAGATATTCAAACCATCTATCTTGCTCCTACAGGACAATCTGCAGAGCAGATATTCGATATGGTAAGAGATTTTGTAACTTCTGGTCAAATTGGCCTTGTTATCTTCGATAGCCTTACCGCTATTGCTCCTCAACTCACTAATGAAGAGTCTTTTGAGAAGAAGGACATGGGTGGTATTGCTAAACCCCTTGCTGACTTCGTAAAGAGATGCACCGGCTTGTTCTCTCGCTATAAGACCACCTTTATTGGAATTAATGGCAGCATTATGAATATAGGTGGTTACGGTAACCCCGAGACAACAGGTGGTGGTACGTACTGGAGAAGAGCCTGCTCACTTCGTCTTAGAGTAAGGAAGGGAGCATACTTAGATGAAGATGGTAATGAGTTGAAATCTACAGCAGAAAACCCTGCTGGCGTGATAATTGAAACAGCTCTGTTAAAGGCAAAGTTCTGCCGTTCAGATAGAAGGCTTGGCAGATGCCATTTATACTTCAGACGTGGTGTAGATTTATTACAAGACACCATAGAAGTTGCAATTAACCTTGGTCTTATTGACGATAGTGTGCAAGGTTCCTTTAAGCTAATCGATCCTACTACTGGTGAGGTTTTGAAAGACGAAGAAGGTAACGATCTTAAGATTAGGGGCAAGAAGAATTTAAGGCCTTATTTTGAAGGGCATCCCCAGTTGTGGAAAGATCTTTACGATAAGGTTTATGAGAAGATCTCAGAGAAGCAGGATACGGACATAAAGAGCTTTGAAGAGCTTCTAAACATGAATGTACAGGAATCCTTCAATGTCAATTTTGAAGAGGAAGAACGATGAGAAGGGATGAAGCTGCAAGTATTATCACAGCGGCACGAAAGCTGGGCGATAAGTTAGAAGTGCTGGAGAAAGCTCTCGACTGCTATCTTGAAAGCTTCTTTGAGCCTCTTCAGGAAATCTATGATGTAATAGAGTCTAGCACTGGTACGCGATGGGAAGATAATACATGGGAAGCCGTTTTTGACTCTGAAAAGGATGTTTCAGAAGTTCTTTCTCTCATAGAGAAGGATGTTCTCAAGGATAGAGAGGAAAGTGGAAATAAGGAGACCAAAATCTTTGACTAAAAATAAAGAAGCAACTCGTTACTATAGCTCTCAACACGAATCCAGTGTATGTAAAGCCCTAGGTGCTTGGAAGCAACCAAATTCAGGGGCAAGTCTATTTGCAGCCGGAGACGTCTATAACAAAAATGCCTCTCTTCTTGTTGAATGCAAGACAGCCATGACGGATAAGGAATCTTTCAGTATAAAAAAAGAATGGCTTGAAAAGATAAGTGAAGAGAGGAAATCAAAAAGATTCCAGAACGGCTGCCTGGCTTTCTCCTTCGGCCCTAATTCTCCAAATTTTTATATTATAGATGAAAAATTAATGAAATTTCTTGTAGAGAAGTTACAAGAAGATATGGAAGAATAGTTGATATGAAAACTTATAGTGATTATAATGAAAGTAATAAGAAGGTTCCACCGGTCTTTCCTGGCTATGTTGTAGAGGCTGTATTAGAAAATAGCGATGAATACATAGGAGAGATACGTACAGATGAATAACAAGGAAAAATTCTTACTTGAATTAAGACGGAAGGTGTCTAGGCCCGGCATAGAGAATTTGATCACAGCTCTTGAGAATTCTGATTTCTTTACAGCTCCTGCCAGTCTGAAATTACATCACACATGGAGCGGGGGTTTATGTGATTATGCTTGGGATAGGTATAATTACATGTTAAAACTGGTAAAAGATACCCCATGGGAAGCGGAAGAAGAGAGTATCGCTATATGTGCGTTACTTGCAAATTTAGATAAAACAGACTATTTTGAACCTGCAGTCTTTAATAGAAAACACTACTGTGCAGATGGAGATAGAAAAGATGATGTAGGTACTTTCAGGTGGGTGGCTGAACGTGGATACACCGTTAAAGATCCTGCGGACAGGTTTGTATTTGGTACATCAGGCCAGAATGCGGAAAGGATTATCACCAATTACATTCCGTTGAAAGATGAAGAATCAGCTGCTATTATAAATATGGGCGTTTCTTATGAAAATCCTACTTTTAATTATTCTCACATCTATAAAAAATATAAACTAGCCTGCATATTAAGCGCTGCAGATCAGTTAGCAACTTACTTAAATGATGAGGAAGATCTCCCGTTTTGAATCCTATAATTAAAAAGCAACTAAAAAAATGCACGGTAGCTGAGATTCCTCCCTACGCCGAGGATGCACTGCATTTGTTCATTAAAAAAAGTGTAGCAAAAAACGATCAAACATGTCTACCTGGGCATTACTATGAGATAGGGTTAGCAGACTACCTGGTGCATCCTCCCAAAGATTATCCATTTTTTATAAATTGGAATGCAGGCAGAGTGCCAAATCATTCTTATTATAGATGTGAAGTACAGCAGGTCATGGGAAAGATGATTCAAGTAACAGGGGTAAGTTTTTCTCCGGAAGATGAATTAGTGAAAGCAGAACCATGGTATGGTTGGTTACCTTTAGACGGTGTCGAGATTATAAAAGAGATATAGAGGTGAATTGTGCGATCTTTAAACATTAAATACCGTCCTCAAACCTTTGATGAGGTAGTAGGGCAAGATGCAGTTGTTACGATTTTAAAAACACAACTTGATCAAGACTCAATAGGACATGCTCTACTGTTTGCAGGAAAAACCGGAACAGGTAAGACAAGCATAGCACGGTTATTAGCTAAAGCTATAAATAAGGGCGAAGGAGAGCCTATCGAAATTGATGCAGCATCTAACAGTGGCGTGGATAATGTAAGGGCCATCATCGAGGATGCTCAGGAACGAGCTGTGGACTGCATCTATAAAGTTTTCATTATAGATGAAGCACAGGGTCTTTCTAATGCAGCCTGGCAAGCCTTCCTTAAGTGTATAGAAGAGCCCCCTAAGTACACCATTTTTATCTTCTGTACCACCGATCCTCAAAAGATTCCTGCAACAATTATGAATAGGGTTCAGAGTTTTACTTTTAAGAGTATTTCTCATGACCTTATTGCGGAGAAACTGTGTAAGATTTGCAAGTTAGAAGGTTTTACAGATTATCAGGACGGTGTAATGTATATAAGTAAGGCAGCTCAAGGTTGCATGAGAGAAGCACTTACACTTCTAGATAAATGTGCTGATTACTCCACTTCCCTTACATTAGAAAATGTGGCAAGAGTGCTAGGAACCGTAACTTTGGACAGCATGTTTGAGCTCCTTAACTGCCTTTTGGATGGAAAGCAGCCCGAATTACTGCAGATATTAAATGATGTATTGGAAAGCTGTGATAATACAGGTCTCTTTGTTAATCAATTCTTAGAGTTCTTGATTAACATTCAAAAGTACATTGTTTTTAGTGATGTAGAAGTAACCTACTTCTCTTCTCAATGGACGGAAGCCCTTAAGTATGTAGTTGAGTTTCAGGACGCAAGTAATTATTATAATTATCTGATAAATAAAGTTTTTGAGTTAAAGAATTACTTGAAAAACGATTCCGATCCAGAAACCACCATAACTGTACTGTTTATGCAGATGCTGAGGGGGCAGTGATGCAATTCGTTGGACAGAAGAAATTAACAGGTAAGATAAATAAACTAACACTCGATAACTTTCCGCAAGCTATCTTTCTACATGGAAGAAGGGGTTGCGGAAAACATTATGTTTGTAACTTAATTGCAGAAAAGTTGGGCTTGACATTAAAAGAACTAGATACTAAGATAACAGATGATCTAGCATTGCAGATTACAGAAGAAGTTCAACCTACCCTATACATTGTAGATGTGAATCAATGTCCGCCCAAGCTTCAGGGAAGTCTTCTTAAGCTTATAGAAGAACCTAAACCCGTTACCTTCTTTGCCTTTCTGTCAACATCTCCGCAATTGTTGCTTCCCACTGTAGCTAATAGATGTCAGGTCTGGAAATTTGAAAAATATACAAAAGAAGAGCTTCAGCAGTTCGTAAGCAACCATGCAGCTTCCCAAGATCAAATTCTTGAGTTAGCAACAACACCGGGTCAGGTTCAGGAACTTCAGCAGCAACCTCTTGCAGAAATAATGCAGTTGGTGGATAATATTATAGATAAAATTGCTACGGCTTCTCCATCCAATACCCTCCATATAGCGGATAGGGTAGGCTTTAAAAATGAGAAAGAAAAGCTTGACCCCGAAGCCTTAATTCTTGTATTGAAGAATAAACTATTAAAAAGAGTTCAGAGTGATCCCAGTCCTGTTTATATAAATATGTATAAGCAACTTCTTGATTATTCCGCAAAGAGAGATCTATATATTGTACAGCAGAGAGCTTTTGATAATCTGTTAATAAGACTATGGGAGGCTGCAAGAGTATCATGACATTAGAAGAGCTAAAAAATGAAGTGTTGAATGGACACCTTAATCACCTTGTTGTGTTAGGTACATCTAAAAATGATTATCTTCCCTTGCAATATGCCAGATTTTTAGCCAGTGCGGAAGAACTAGATTTAAAGATTATTGAGGACTTAAAAGATTATCCTCAAACCTCAACTATGTTTGAAGAGGAGAGGGATGCAGATAATTTTTATTTATGTAGACTAGACAATCTGGATTATGTTGATGAAAGTCTCCTAAATGTTACTAACCTAATCATATCCGCGAAGAAAATAAAGAAGGAAATCACATCTTACTGCCCGGTCGTTATTGAGTTGCCAGAGATTGAGGCCTGGCAGGTTCATAAGTACATTCAAGGCGTGTGCGAAGGTCTTAATGATACGCAGGTAGAGAGACTAGCAAAAAGCTGCAACTACGATCTCCACAAATTAGATGTCGAGATGGCAAAGCTGAAAGTATTTGCACCAGCTGCTCAATCCGGTCTTTTTGATGTTTTTATGTCCAGTGATTTACTAGGTAATTGTGTGGAAGAGACAATATATGACTTAACAAACTCTTTGCAGACTAGAAACATAGAAAAGATAAAAATTATATTAAAGAATATATCGAAGATAGATATTGAAAGTACGGGTTTGATTACTCTTCTGAGTAATAACTTTAAGAAGTTGATAAAAGTCTGGTTAGCTAAAAACCCAACAGAAGCTTCCACAGGTCTTAAAAGTAATCAAATATGGGCAATAAATAAGCTGCCCCGCACCTATTCTAAAGATCAGCTTTTAAAAATATTGAAGATGGTGAATGATACGGAATACAAGCTAAAGAACGGGGAGCTTTCAGAAAATTTGATTATTGATTATTTGATGACCTCTGTTCTGACAGCGTGATTTTAGTTGACATTTTTTATTGTATCATATATACTAAGTATAGAAACATTCTAAGTTAGGTGATTGTATGAAGGTATTAATTGTAGGAGACGTGCACTACTCCCAATTTTCCTCAATTGTTAGGCGAAGAGGAGAATATTATTCCAAGAGATTGGAAAACTTGCTCTGGTCTATTAATTGGGCAGAGAAAGAAGCTATAAATCAGGGTGCACAGCAGATAATCTATCTAGGAGACTTTTTTGATAGAGCAGATTTGAATGCAGAAGAGTTAACAGCATTCAGAGATATTATTTGGGCTAAAGATATCCTACATACATTTATTGTAGGTAATCACGAGACAGCTTCTCGCACACTAGAGTACAGTTCTGCTCATTTGATCACAAGTCTGGGATCCAATTTCGAAGTAATTGATAAACCTACAAGAAAGACTGGTTTTGGATACGAATTCATTTACCTTCCATACATTTTTGAAAGTGAAAGAAAGCCTCTCGATGAGTATATTGAAGAACTACGGGCTCAGCAAGGCTTCATGGTCAGTACTCGAGAATTAAAGCAGCTGTATATTTTTAGTCATAATGATATCAAAGGTGTCCAGTACGGCATGTTTGAAAGTAAGAATGGCTTTGATAAAGACGAAATCTTGGGTACCGGCTGTAGATACTTTATTAACGGCCATATACACAACCAGGGGTGGGTAACACAGAATAGAATACTCAACCTGGGTAATCTTACTGGTCAGAATTTTAATGAAGATGGTTTTGTGTATCCTCACAGTGTGCTTTTATTGGATACCCGAGATGAATCCATTCACCTCATAGAAAATCCTTATGCTCTCAAGTTTGTTAAACAAACCATACAAAGCAGAGTTGATTTGGAGAACCTGAAGATCCCCACGCATGCTGTCTTTAGTGTAAAATGTGTAGAGGAATTGGTACCAGAATTAAGAGAGATTCTTGATGCTGATGAGAATGTAGAAGAGTATAAAATTATATCTACAGCAGATCAGGAAGAAAGCGAAGAGGTAGAAGACCATATTCAAGTATTCAATTCTGTAGATCATCTTCAGCAATTCCAGTCCTACATCATTGAGCAGCTAGGAAAAACAGACCTGGTGCTGAAAGAGTTGCAGGAGGTAGTGAAATGAAATTAAAGTTCTTATCTATTTCAATAGAGAACTTCTTATCTCTCGGTAACGTAGAATTAAAACTCAATGACATGGGGTATACCCTTATTACAGGTATTAATAATGATCCTAATGATAATGCTACCAGTAACGGGGTAGGAAAAAGCTCCATTTTTGATGCTTTAACATGGTGTCTTACAGGAAAGACCATCAGGGGCACAGATAAGAATATCACAAACATTCACACAGAGGGGGGAACCGGGGTAGAGCTCACCTTCCTAATGGATGGAAAAGAATATCGGGTCTGCAGATACAAAGACCATAAGAAACACGGCACCACATTACACATCTTTATTAATGGTGAGGACAAGTCAGGAAAAGGTATTAGAGACGGGGAGAAGCTACTCAGTGAGTATCTACCTGATCTTACGTTGCAGTTTATTGGCTCAGTTATTGTTTTCGGCCAAGGGCTGCCCCAGAGATTTACCAACAACACTCCCAGCGGCAGAAAAGAGGTTCTAGAGAGGCTGTCTCAATCTGACTTTATGATTGAAGATATCAAGAAAAGATTGGCGGACAGGAAAGTCGTACTAAATACAGAATTAAGAAAGGTAGAGGATTCAATACTGTCCTTAAATTCCAAAGTACAGGTAATAGAGACTAATAAAGATAGAGACAAGAAAGAGTTAGATTCCCTGGAAGATGAGAATCAGCTCTTAAGCACAATAGAGGAAGCTTCTAAAAAGGTAGAAGCACTTCTTGGCCCGTTAGAGGAAAGTAAGTCTCTTCTTAATGACCTGGAACAGCAGCTCAATGAGAAGGTGAACGTCAAGTCTAGTGAGTCCTATTCATACTCGACTCATCAGCTTCAATTAAGTAATAAATATAATGAGCTATCAAAAGAACTTGTTTCAACTGAAGCTCAGCTAAGTGGCCAGATCAGAGCGCTGGTCGCTGAGATAAGTAACCTAAAGAACGTAAGAGATGTATGTCCTACATGCGGTCAAAAACTGCCTAATGTGCATAAGGTAGATACTACAGAGAAGGAAAAGGAACTACAAGCACTGCAGGATCAATTAGTTGACGTTAGGTCAAAACTGTCCACCATAAAAGATCAGAGGGTGAAAGAAGAAGCAGAAATAAAAAAGAACTACGAATGTATTCTATTAAAGATAGATAATGAAATAAATGAAATAAGGCAGAGTGTTCAGTCCTGTAAGTCTAAAATAGCCTCACTGGAGGAGGAGAAAAAATACCAAGAAGATATTTATAACTCCGCCAAATCAAAGTACAGCACATACAAGCAGCACAAGCAGTATCTAGTAGACAGTATAAGTAACGCGAACCAAGAAATAACCAGAATTAGCCAGCAAATAGGGTATAACACAGTAGAAAGAGACGAGCTAAAATCTAGATTGGATGTGGTAAGTAAAATGATAACAATTGCAACCAGGGACTTTAGAGGATTCCTTTTACTAAACGTTATCAACTATATCCAAGAAAGAGCAAAGGTATATAGTAAGGATATTTTCGGTACAGATAAGATCGAGTTTAATCTTAATGGTAATAATATCGATATCTCTTACAATGGCAAGGTCTACGAGAATCTCTCTGGCGGCGAGTCCCAGAAAGTTAATATCATCATTAACTTGGCTATTAGAGACATGCTGTGTCAATTTTCGAATTTTAGTTCCAATATCCTTGTATTGGATGAAATATTTGATAACCTTGACATTACGGGCTGCTCACAGATTATTAATGTAATTACAAAGAGGCTTGTAAACATAGAAAGCGTATTTATAATTACCCACAGGGCTGAGCTGATGGTGCCTGTAGATTCAACAATTAATCTTATTAAAAACGAGGATGGAGTTACAAACTTATGCTAGTCTCAAATTATTGCAGAATTTAGGAAAATCATATATGCCAACATATCGCAAGGACAGTAAGTTAAGATACGTGGACATGGCAATCTACATCGACAGAGAAATAAGAAATCCCGATTGCGACGAAGAAAAATGCTTTGAATATATGTATCAACTATTTTATATTTTAAGTGTCAAGGGGAGAATGTTTCAAACAGCTTCTGATTATGATAGTTATGCGCTTTACGGGGCTACTCAACTCTTTCTCCGGTACAGAAAAGAAAGAGAACCAGACAATAAGCTAAAACCTATTAAATCTTGTCTTAACTACATAAAGAAAATTTTATATCCACTGAAGGTAAATTATCAAAGATCGAACTTTTTTCAAGTGTTTCAAGAAAGTGCCCTTGAAGGTAATGCCCCCGTTGTAATAGCAGATGCAAAAGTGACGGAGGCCCGAAGGTTAACAGATGATTTACTTAAGGCGGAGTACAAGTATTACCTGACTCAACTTCCCTCAACTGTAAAGCATGTACTGAAAGAGTCGCCATACAGCAACAACCCTGTTATGATGCATAATCTTTATATAAGCTGCTTACTTACCCTTCTTAAAACACTTACAATGAGTAATAAGAACAGGACAAGGTTGGAGAACAAGGAAGCAAAATGTTTGCCCACAACAGATCTTATGGATAGGATTTATGCGGAAGAGGGTGGGGACAACGTTGTGATCTATCACCTTGAAAAATCGATGAAAAACTACGTAAAGTTGCTTGTTAATAGGTGTAAGAGTGAGATAGCGCACGACCTTAGATATATAGTTGGTTCTTATGAGCTATCGGACAGCATAATAAAAGAAATTTTAATGCAGCCTTTGGAGGATTACACAAGTGAGCAGTGATGTAAAAAATAAGCTATCCTCGCTAAAGGAGCGGGATGTTTATTCCCTTGGGCTTTTTTGCCTTTATAAACTTATAGGGACACCTGAATATTCTTCTGTTAGTGAATTAGCTTACATTTTAGATAAAAAGAATCTACTTAATCTGTGCGAGTATTTTGGGGGACAAACCATTACCATCCCTACCATGGACGAGCTGGAGAATCTAATATATTCTCTGCTTTTATATCAATACGTAAAAATCGAAAATATGAATTATGATGAAGCTGTTCAACTTATTGGGCATAAAAGCAAGGATTTACGTGCGGTAAAAGCCAATTATCGCAAACTGCTAGAGGTACTTAGAGATTACTCCTTTCAAGTGAGGTCGGATATAGATGGCGAATAAAGAGACTTTTCTAAGCATGTTAGAAGATGTGAAAAAGCATAGGAGAAGTAAGGACAATCTACTAGCTTACTATATACAGAAGAGATTAAGCTTATCACTTGATAACTATTATTCAGATTTGATCAATGATTACAATATGCTTACACGTAGAGATTCTCTTAAGGTCTTAAAAGAGATAAGTAAAGGAGACAATTAATGCAATCCCTAGTTGAAGATGTATCAGCTTTAACTACAATCCCAGTCACTGCTCTTAATCAACTACTCGATAAGGCTATCTACTGTATTTGTGACGGGATAGAAGAGGCTAGATTAAAAAAAGAAAACCCTGTTGACATAGATTTAGGAATAGGTATCTTGACTGTTTTTGTAGAAGATGCTAGCGTACAATACAGATTTACCCCTGGCAGAAAATTAGAAAATGCTGTAAGATCTGTAGTTGTAGAAAATAAAAACCCATTAACATGCATCATTGAAAAAACACTTACTCAGAAAATATTAAATGCCTATAAGCAGTATCTATAAATTAAAAACATTCGGAGCACTGAAATGAGCGGAGAAGAAAATTTAACAACTACTGAGGAGCATGTAGAGGAAAATAAGGACAGGGATTTAAGTGCTCTAACAACAATTGCTCAAGACAAACAAAATGAAGTGCTTGCTAAATTAATGAAGGAAGATGACTTAGATAAAACAAAGGATTTAACTCATCTTTTCAATGTATATCAAACAAAAAGGAATGCACTTAGAATAAATGCACTAAATGATGTACAGGATGCACTGGTAAGGCAGATGCTTGAAAGGCTGGAGAAGTATCCAGATAATTTCAACAACAAAGATATTGCAGATTGGATGAAAACCGTCCAAATGGTAATGGATACAAACAATGAAAAAGTTGAGCAATTAGATAGTATACCCACAATTAAATATCAACAAAACAACCAGGTGAATGTCAATGTTATAGATGGATTAAGTAGAGAATCAAGAGAGAAAATCACGAACGTTCTTGAAGCTCTTATGAATAATATAAATAATGAGGAAGACGTTACGGTATTAGAAGATGATGAAACCGTAAGTACTCCAAATTCAGAGGAATGACTATAAATTATGCTAGATAGTACAAGACGTGAAGAGATATTAAATATTTTATATGATAATGAGTATAAAGATGTAGTAGAAGGAATTAAATTTCTATGCTCATTAAAGAAGAGATTTAGTCTATCCTGGGACGATGTAGCAGATATCTCACATGAGGTTTTTAATACCAACTGGAAAGAAGGCTTCTTCCGCAAGCATTATAGTGAGTATGTAAACATCTCATCGGACGTTGATGAATTGGATGCAAAGATTCTGGAGCTAAAAAAGGTGAAAGTAAAGCTTTCAGATGAAAGAATCCAGAACAATGCATATGTTAGAAAACTAGCTCGTGAAGAAACATTAAAAGAAATCGCTCTTGAAGCAGCTAGGGAAATTGGAAAAACCAAATATCTAGTTCCTCCTACTAGGGAGTTTATAAACTTAGAAGAATCTCCTAATGATGCTATCTTATGTATTTCAGATTGGCACTATGGTATTGAGGTAAACAATGCCTGGAATTATTACAATCCTAAGGTAGCTCTACATAGAATAGAAGAACTAAAACGAAGAACGATTGAGTACTGCCGTAAAAATGATGTAAAAACACTGCATATTTTTAATTTATCGGATCTAATTGCAGGTAGAATTCATTTAACGATCAGGTTGCAGAGTAGAATAGATGTTATCACTCAAATAATGAAAGTGTCAGAAATTCTAGCTGAGTTTATAAATGATCTGTCTAACTTCTTCCAGATTGAGTACTACTCATGTATTGATAACCATTCCAGGTTAGAGCCTAACAAAGAGGATTC
The DNA here is from genome assembly GCA_947631035.1 of uncultured Bacilli bacterium. Classification (GTDB taxonomy): domain Bacteria; phylum Bacillota_I; class Bacilli_A; order RF39; family UBA660; genus MGBC108787. The sequence continues at coordinate 57,144 of CANRJW010000002.1, read as the reverse complement.
ATTAGATCTTGAATCCCTTTGTAGAATTACTGATTGGTATCTAGCTGATAGATTAAAGCTAAATGGAAATATCAAATTCCACCAAAATGAATTTGGACCCGATATTATTTGTGCTGAGATAAGAGGCCATAAGGTATTGGGGGTACATGGGGATAGGGATAAACCCAGCTCTGCTATTGCAAATTTGACCAGTTTTGTGTCCCAAAAATGTGATTTGATAGTAGCAGCACACAGACATCACTTCTCAGCAGATGAATCATGTAATACATTATTACTCTGCAATGGTTCTGTCATGGGCACTGATTCTTACGCACACGATTTGAGGTTAAATTCTAAACCATCACAAAATCTTATTATTGTTAGTGAAGATAATGTAATGGAAGCACTGTATAGAATAGTGTTAGACTAATTTATCGTAGAAACATTACTGCAAAGTTTTTCATATATGTACAACAAATAAAATAAAAATTTATTAAATCCTTAGGTAAGTCCTTAAAGGTAAGCCCTAAGGTAAGGAAGTAAAATGACAATTACAGGTAAAGACGGTAAAGTTTATGACACGGTAGAAGCGTGCAAAGAGGCAGATGAAAAATTCGAAAAAGAGCAGGAACAAAAAGCTCTTGCAGAAACTGAAAAAAAGAATGCTTTAAGTAAACGTAAGAAAGAGCTAGCAGACAGTATTCAAGTCGCAGAAGATAAGGTATCGTTAGCTCTTGAAGAGTACGAAAAAGTAAGAGAAGAAGCACGCAAGAAAGTGGCAAAAGCACAAGAAGAAGCTAAACAGATGCTTAAAGAAGCAGAAGATAAGTACTCAGAAGCTTCAAGTGAACGTTATAAAGCCATTCAAAACTTCAATGAGGAATTTGGAACCTATACTACCACCTACACGGGTAAGAAAGCGTTGGAGGAGTATAACAGAATATCCAGAAGTATGAGTAGGTTCTTTAACAATATTGATAGGTATTTTAGCTTCCCCTTCCTTTTCTAATGCATAAGAAAAATAGAAGAAGCCACTGATAATTAAAAAACAAGTTTTCCTTTGTAGTGATGTTTTTAATATATTGAGGGCTATCTTTTGATAGTCCTTTTTTTTTTATTGGAGTTGAATCAAATGCAGCCAAATCAGGTATTAGTATTAAGCGACAAAGCTGTTGAGTTTATAAATAATTTCATATCGCCAATCATGACCACGGAGTACATAGGATGGGTAATACCCTTACCGAAGAAATATAAAAGCGTCCTTATTGTAGATTATAGTAAAGATAAATACTGGAGCGTGTCACATGTAGATGTTTCCAAACAACTTACAGAGAAACAAATTATTAAATCTCTTAAGTTTTTGCAGAAAAAGGGTTGGCTATGCCCCTGGTATATGACACCATTTGAAGAGTTTTCCCCCCAGTTGCAGGTAGATCCTACACATGCGGTACTAATTCCTCCCGAGCAAGAAATAAAGCAAGAAAATATAGTTGATTCTTTTTCAGAAATGGATATAATATATGATGACGATATTAGCGGAATAACACTGCTGGATGAGGAAGATAAAGATGGAAAGCAGTAAAAAGTATTTTATTACATCCGATATCCACAGTTTCTTTACCATATTTAAGAAAGCCTTGGATAAAACAGGATGGCAGCAAAACAACCCAAATCACATTCTTGTAGTTGCAGGTGATCTTTTTGATAGAGGAGAAGAATCAAGGCAGCTTCTTCAATTTGTACAATCCTTAGGAGACAGGTTTATTTATGTAAGAGGTAATCATGAAGATTTACTTGAAGACTGTGTCTATGAACTCTCCACAGGAATGCATGTGGGAGAGCATCATGTAAGTAATGGAACAGTAGATACAGTTGCCCAATTCTGTGATCTGGATAAATTTGAAATTTATTCTTATATTTATGATAGATCTATTCAGCAACTTATCTACGATAAAATGAAGCCCATACTGGAATGGATTAGAGAGAAAGCAGTTGATTATGTAGAAATTAATAACTATGTAATTACACACGGCTGGATTCCAATTATTCCTACCCATGCGGACATTTATGGCAGACCAGACAGGTACAAATTTGACTCTACATGGAATAAAGAGTTAAAAGATGATGCATCGGTAGACGAGGTAGATAATCATAACAGAAAGTGGAATAGAGCAAGATGGCTGAATGGCATGGATTGCTGGAAACAGGGAGTTGTAATTCCTGATAAAACAATCATATGTGGTCACTACCATTGTAGCTGGGGATGGTCTCATATTAAACAAAAATACAAAGAATTTCCTGATAAGAGTAAAAAAGATTTTAATAAATCATTTCAGCCCTTTATAGATAAAGGAATTATTGCTCTTGATGCTTGTACAGCATACTCAGGTATCTGTAATGTTTTGGTGGTTGATGAGGAATCAAAATGAGAAGACCTTTTACAAAAATAGAAAGAGAGCAGGTATATAATAAATGCAATGGACATTGTGCTTATTGTGGATGCGAGCTCCCTTTTGAAAAAATGCAAGTAGATCATATTATTTCAGTTGAGCACGGTGGAACAAATGATATGAATAATTTGCTACCTGCTTGTAGGAGTTGTAACCATTACAAGCATTGCAGCTCTCTTGATAGTTTTAGAAGAATGTTAGAAAAGATGCCCGCCGTACTTGCAAGAGATAATGTCACCTATCAAATAGCTGTAAGATATGGTCTTGTAGATCCTAAACCACATCCCGTGTTATTTTATTTCGAAAAAGAGAGGAGAGATGATAATGTATGATGGATTTTGATTGGATTCAATTTTTTATATCCGCGCCGTTGCATTTATTACTCGCGTGGGTTATTGTTATGCCCACTTGGGGAGCATGGGTTATAACAGGTTTTGCTATTTTTGAGCTAATTATTGGAGCAGTTTTTCTTGCACTGGATGTTAAGCAGCATAAAGAATGGTGCCGTAGGAATAGGGAGAATTAAATTTTGATAAAAATTGAAGCGGTCCTACCTTTGCCCGAAGAAATAGGTGAGCATAAATTGCCCCTGACTTTTTATCAGCAGCTTGTAAACGAGCAACACGATATAGTAGAAAGAAGAGCAAGAAAGGTAGGCAGAGGTTACAGAAACTCTTATGAAACCGTAGGTAATTGTAAATGTGCCGTTAGAGGAAAAATGGTATATATAAACGGAACAGTTTCTCATATTCCTGAAACTGCTAAGTATCTTAGACTTGCAACAGCAGTAGATGCAAATATTTATTTCGTATTTACTGAAGAAGGTGGTATTCTAGCCCAGTCCAATTTTAAATTTAAAGAGGTGACAGAATAATGGAAGATATTGTGGATAATAAATGTAAGGGCTGTAAGTATTATGAACTTCCAGAGGACATGGAGCCATGTAATAACTGTTGGTCAGCATCAAAATATGCACATGAAGAAGCCTGGGAAGAAAGACAGGAAAGTATTTCTAGTGCGCAAAAGCCTGATACCTTACCATCAAGTATTTACAGTTCACTGACATTTGAAGATGTTTGCAATATACATGATGCTGCTACAGATTATATTTCTCACTGCTCTATTGCTGATTTGTTAACTATTTCTAAATTTATAGAAAATATGCGTAATATTCAGCATTCTGCTTCTGATAAAGACGATTAATAAAGCTTGAGGTAATAAGATGAAAAAACCGCTTGTTATTAATTTGTTTGGTGCCCCAGGCTCTGGTAAAAGCACCGGAGCATCTTACATTTTTGCTCAATTAAAATTGCATAACGTAAACGTAGAATATCTTACAGAATTTGCAAAAGACAAGACCTGGGAACATAATTCAAAGGCATTAGAAGATCAAGTATATATGCTTGGGGAATCTTACCATAAGCTGTATATCTGTAAAGATCAGGTGGATGTTATAGTTCTTGATAGCCCCCTGCTTCTTGAGATTCTCTACAATAACGATCCTTTATTGGGGGATACATTTAATCAATTAGTAAAAACGTTGTATGACTCTTTTGATAATATTAACTTTTTTATAAATAGAGTTAAAAAATATAATCCCACGGGTAGAAATCAAACTGAAGAAGAGTCAGAAGAATTAAAATATAAATTACTAAAGCTTCTAAATGATATAGATGAAACTAACTACCTTGAAATTAATGGGGATGAATATGGATATAATATCGCACTGGATATTATTAACCGGGCGCTAGAAGAAAGGGGAGTATCGCATGATTAGAGATGTAATTAATTATTATAACGAAGTAACAAAAAATTACAATGACATGAGAGCTGAGCTTAAGGATGCTGAGAAATTACTTAAAGAGAGTTCTGTAGCTCCTGAAGTCGTAGAAAATATGAAAAAAATGGTTGAACCAATTAAACTAAACTACGAAACACTCTCATACTTTATGTATCTGCTAAATAAGCCTGCTAAGAAATCTAAGCAAGAACGTTATGCAGGGCAAAATAAGAAATTAGTTAAAGCAAGTGGTAATAGAACTGCTCAAAATGTGATTGATGAAAATAAGACAGCCCTTAATTCTCTTAAAACAATTAAGGAGGACTTGAAATAATGTCTTATAAAAAGACTATCACACTACCTTATAAAGATGTTATGAATGACCATGTAAATGTCTTCTTTCTTGATCAGTGGGGACATATCTCAGTTCGCTGGTGCCCCAATGAAGAGCAGGCGAAAAAATTTATACTAAAGCTGAAAGAAGAAGAAGAATCAGCCCCGCCGGAGGAATTAGTATGACCGAAAAAGCTGTACTTGAAGATATTGGTATTACAAAAGCAGGTGTATTTGAAGGTGATGCCTACATTATAGAACTAGATAATGATACTGAGTGGGGAAAGATATTTTCATTACTTGAAAAGAGCGAATTAATAGAGGAAGTCGACGGTGGAGAACTTACTGCAGACGGCGGTGCTTTTTATTACGAGTATACGGGCAGCGAGAATGAATCATTTTATATTACCCTGTCTTCTTCTTTTGATGATGATTCTTACACACTTAGCATAGAAAGAGAGGAGTGAAAATGGATATTATTACTGATTTAGAAAAGTTTATAGAAAGAGCAGATGAAATTAACCTAGAAGAAGATAGGAAATTAGCTTTTAGAATTGCCGGGGAATTAAAATCTACTTTATTAGAAAATAAGTTACAGTCCTTATCAGCTCCTCAGATTGGTTACCCATATAGAATGGTATGTGTCAGATTTCAAACAAAGTCTAGCACTCCTGATGTAAGAATTTATATTAACCCTATTATTAGTCATTCTAAGGGATTCACCTTAGTTAGACAAAAAGATGCAAGCCTTCCTAACAGGGAATTTATACACCCTAGAAGCACTGAAATCAACATGATGTACCAGACACTGGAAGGTGGCTCTTTTATATCTACATTTACAGGTGCGGTTGCTTTTTATTTACAACAAGAAGTAGATCTTCTGGATGGCATGACACTAGAAACAATCGGACTTGAAATAGATAAAAGATTTGATAAAGCTAAAGAAAAAGAAAAGAATAAGCTTTTAGAAGCCTATATGAAAGCAATAGATGAATACAAAAAGCAACTAGAAGCCGATATTAAGGATGATCCTAATCTTTCTGCAATTGATCATGCAGCTAAGTTTATGTCTCAGGTAGATAGTGGTGAGATAAAGATAGAGAAAAACCTTAAGGTTGAAGGACCTGTAGATGATGGTAGTAGTGATTGAAGTTGCATTAATAATTGCTTTAGCAGTCGCTGTCATCATTGGTCTTAATTTACTATATTTTGGATTAAAGAGAAAGCTATTGAACCCATCTCCTGTTATGCGAGACCGTGATTACAACCTCTGTGAGGTGGAGCCTCAAAAAATACATCAATTACTCGAATAAGGCGAATCGATCATGGTAAGTTTTCCCTATTTTGTAAAAGCGGATGCTCAGGCAGAACTTCTTATAGATGATATAGGTAATTTTGCATTTAAAGCATTTAATGATGAAGGTTGTGAATTTGTTCTAATCGTAGAAACCAAGCTTGGTAATACAAGAATATTCACTTTTGGCCCTGTAATACCTGATTTAGATTTACTGCCTAAATCTTGTAGCTGCAGTATAAAAAAGTGTATGTTTAATTCAGGTAAAATAACCAAGGAAGTATACGGATTTCTTAATAACCCATATAATAAAATTACACAAGCATTTGAGGTAACAAAAGAAGAAGCATTAGCAGACTGTAGAAATCTTATACAAACCATGAATGAAGATAATTTTTAAAGACCCTATAAAAATTAGGGTCTTTTTTCTTTGTTTTTAGTTGACTTTTCCTTTCACCTATACTATAATATGTATAGAAATTGAGATGTGAAGTAGAAAGGTGAAAAAATTCATTCCTATTCTTGTAATTGTTTTGGTTATTGCTGCTGGCCTATTCTTTGGTAGCACTTTTAACGATCAAGAATACGTGGTTACAGTTACCAAAATGGAAAGAGTAAACTATAACGATGATGGGAAATACCTGGTCTTCTGTGAAAAAGAAGACGGAGAAGTAATCGTATTTGAAAATACGGATAACTGGTTTAGAGGAAAGTTCAGATCTTCTGATATGTATGCACAGATTAAGGAAAATCATACCTACAGATTTACTGTTATAGGTTGGTGACTTCCTATTATAGACGATTATCAAAACATTATCAACGTAGAAGAAGTAGATAAATAAAAAAAAAATAAAGAGGTGATGTATAAATGGTTTTCAGAATAGCTTTAGGAATCATATTTGGTGTTTTGTGCTTTGGCGGTATTGCCGCACTTATCGCAGGTACTGTAATGGACGGTGAATGGGACCGTGGAGCAGCAGCTTGTAAGTGGGCAGGAGCCGCAACTGCACTAGTATTTGCAGTACTGTTTTTGTGTATTCCATGGTCATTTCACACCGTTGAAGCTGGTGAGATTTCTGTCGTAAAGCACATGGGTGAAATTGAGGGTACAAGGAATGCAGGTACTTATTTTGATTTCTGGATGACAGATAAGTACGAGTATTATGATGCTAAGGTACAGAATACAGATATTACCACACAAGCATATTCAAAAGATGCTCAGACAATGGATATTGCAATGACCGTTCAGTTCCAAATTCAGCAAGATAAGGTTATCGACATTGCAACACAATACGGTAATTTGGATGCTTTGGAAAATAGAATTGAAAGCGTTGTTGCTGAGAGAACAAAGTCGGTTCTTTCCAAGTATTCAGCAATGGAAATTATTGAGAAGAGAGCTGAGATTTCCCCCGAGGTGGAGCAGTTTGTTAAGGAAGCAATTGATGAAAGTTATTACGTAGATGTAACTACAGTTGTTCTTTCAAATATTGACTTTTCAGATACTTTTGAACAGACCGTTGAAGATAAGATGGTTGCAGAGCAGAAGAAGTTGCAAGCTGAGTACGAAAAAGAAAGAGCAATTATCCAAGCTGAACAAGAACTTGAAGTTGCAAGGCTTGCAGCAGAAGCGGCAATTGCAAAAGCTGAGGGTGATGCACAGGCACAGCTATTAGCAGCAAAGGCTGAAGCAGATGCAATTAAGGCAAAATCAGTCGAAGTTGCACGTATGCTTGGATTCACTATCAAAGAAACACCTGTTATGGAAGAAAACGAAAGTGGCGAGCTTGTCCAGGTGGGTGTGAATTATGAAATTGACTTTGAAGGCAAGACAGAAGCGGAAATTAAAGTTATTTCAGATTATTTGAAGTATATTGAATACCTAGAAGCATGGGATGGTCAGTTGCCTGATGTTATGACAGGTGAGGGTGCTAACGTGTTCGTACCCTTTGAATAATTAAAATATTTTTAAGAGAAAGGAGAGGAAGTACTTCCTCTCCTTTATTTCTATATATGTATTTCTGGTATAGATAGTTGATACAGGAGGCACTATTTTGAAAATTATAGATATGCCCAGGGGTACAGGAAAAACATTTCAGTTAGCTGCTTTATCTGAGAAATTAAATATCCCTATCATAGTATGGGACGACGCGCTTACAAGAATGCTTCAATTACGGTATCCACGGGCTCAATTTATTTCTTATAACAAGTATTGCAAAATGCGTGATAAACCGCGCAAAATACTTGTCGATGAATTTCCCCAAATACTGCAGGATGTGTTCTCAAATTCTGAGATAGTGGCAACAACGTATTCTTCAGAAAAATATTATGTGGAAAAGTGAAAGAGTATTCATCGTTGTTAGCTGACATGGGAGAAATAGAATGAGACAAATGAATTGTAAGAAATGTAGAAACTGCGTGTTGGTGGATCAAGCTGGTAAGGTAACATGCAGAGCATTTGTTGATGATGATAATAAAGTACGGACTTTTTCCAGACCCCGTGCTTGCATGTTTTTTGAAAATAAAAGAAAGTTCGAAAAAGAGAATAAAAAGAGATTTCAGGACTTCTTAAATGACATAAGGGATATTGTAGATGAGTAAAGCAGATGAAATATTTATTAAGAACTGCAGAGATATTATAGATAATGGAACCTGGGATACCAACCTTGAGGTAAGGCCCCGCTGGGATGATGGTACACCGGCTCACACGGTTAAGAAATTTGGTATTGTTAATAGATATAATTTACAGGAAGAATTTCCTATTTTAACCTTAAGAAGAACAGCTTTTAAGTCCTGCATAGATGAATTACTTTGGATTTGGCAGAAGAAATCCAATAACATTCACGACTTGGGATCTCATATTTGGGATAGCTGGGCAGATGAAAGTGGCTCAATAGGCAAAGCATATGGATATCAACTTGGTGTTAAGCATCAGTATAAAGAAGGAATGTTTGATCAAGTTGATAGAGTCTTATTTGATTTGAAAAACAACCCTGCAAGTAGAAGAATCTTAACTAACATTTATAATTTTCAGGATTTGCATGAAATGGGATTATATCCATGTGCATATTCCATGACGTTTAATGTTTCAGGGAATGTATTGAATGGTATCCTCAATCAACGTTCAAATGATATGTTAACAGCAAATAACTGGAATGTAGTTCAATATTCTATTCTTCTCATTATGATGGCGCAAGTAAGTGGTTTAGTGCCTGGAGAATTAGTGCACGTTATTGCTGATGCTCATATTTATGATAGGCATATTCCTTTAACAGAAGAGGTACTTAAAAACGAACCCAAGCCTGCCCCCAAACTTATTGTAGATCCTGATATTAAAAATTTCTATGATTTTACAGTAGATAGTTTTAAGTTAGAAGGGTATGAGCCGAACAAGTTTGAGCATAAAATTCCGGTTGCAATTTGAGGAGAAACTAATATGAAAGAAATATCTGAAAGAAAAATAGAAAAGCCCTCCACTATGGATATCTCTCACATCAGGATAGAAGCCTTGGAGGGTTTAGACCCTGATTTACGCTATCTTCTTTATGTAAATGCAAAGGGTGATGATGGAAACCTCATGGATAGAAAATCTTTTGTAGATGCTTTGACTGGATTGCAGGAGTGGTTAAGAAGCGTAGGCATCCAAGCTCTCCTAATTCCGGTAACAGGTAGAGATGATGATCTTAAAATCACAGCAGTAGAGATAAAGGCGGGAGAAAGTAATGAATAATGCACTAAAGAGTTGGATACATAACAACATCACCACCGCAAGGGAAGCACTTAATCAATTCCTTGCAGAGAAGAATATTTGCTTTACAATACAAGGTACGCCTTTCCATTTAAAAACAGATTGTAATTCTTTTTATATCAATTTTGGCGACTGTACCTCCTCTCCCTATCACGCGTTCTTAAAACTACCACCTGACAGTTCTTCAGACGAAATTATAGAAACATTTATATGCACTGTCCTTTCGGTGTCTGAGAAGCTTGAGAGCGATTTTATAGAATGGCTTAAGCCCGAATTTCCTGAAGAAACTAATTTTGATGATATTCCTATTGATAAGTTTGATGCAGTGTATGCTCAAAAATTAGCTAAGAAAGCAATTGACTTAATGACGAGCGAGAAGGAAGTAAGAGAGCTATCCGCAAAAATTAGAAAAGAAATTAAAAAGGCAGCCGAAAGGGGAGAACACAAATGTATCTACTACCTTTCTAAAGACCTGTCTCGTGAGACTGTGGGCGGTGCCATGAAAGATTTGCAAGCCTCTTGGTTTTTTGTTAAAGCTGATTGTGCACATAACTGCAACGGAAACTCTCTAGCCTTCTTAAGAATTAGCTGGGAAAAGCTGAATAACGGGGATTAAATAGAAATGAACGCAATTGTCTGTGTAGATAAGAATTGGGGTATTGGAAAGAATGGAAAACTTCTCTTCAACATTCCTGAAGATATGCAAAGCTTTGTTCTTAATACATCTTACAAACCTGTAATAATGGGGTTAAATACTTTACATTCCCTGCCAGGCGGTAAGCCTCTGAAGAATAGATTAAATATAGTTATTGCACCTGAAGATGAAAAACTACCGGAAAGTGTAGTTCATGTAACAAATATAAAAGAACTATCTGACTATATTACTAAAAACGATCTTGTAGACAAAGCAATGGTAATAGGTGGTGGGATGGTCTATAATACTCTACTTCCTTTCTGTGATTATGCTTTTGTTACTAGGGTTGATATTGACGGTAATGCAGATACTTTCATTAGAAATTTAGATAATCTCGATGAGGGCTTTATGTTTCTCTATGAGACACCATCTCGTACAGTGGATATAAAGGATACAGAAGAGAATATTCATGCAGTTTCTATGCAATATGTGGTTTATAAGAACATACTAAATGATTGCTAAATTATGTGACTACTACCTATTTAACATAAAAAATTTGTGAGGAGGTAACAACAATGGCTGACAATGTTTTTAAAAAGTACCGTGCACGGATCGCCCGTGAAGGCATCTTGAAAGCATTTCTGCTCAGCGGAAGCATCGCCTTCGGCGCACTTTCGCTCACCGTGCTTATCTGCTGGCTTGCAGGGTTTAAGGCGGGGCTTTGGATCGGCCTCGGCGTGTTCGCGGCCCTTCTTGCGGGGCTGACGCCGCTCCTTTATTTGAAGCTCTACCGTCCCACGACCAAAGCGATCGCTCAGCGCGTCGACCGTCTCGGCCTCGAAGAGCGTGTGCTCACGATGGTCGAGCTCGAAAACGACGCTTCCTACGTCGCGATGAAGCAGAGGGAAGACACGATGAAGGCCCTCGGCTCGGTCGATCACATGCTCGTCAAGCTCGCAGTGTCTGCGGCGCTCGTCATCACCTTCGGCGTCGGCGTCTTCTTCGGCACCTCGATGTTGACCGTCGGTTCGCTCTATGTCGCGGACGTCATCCCCGGCGGCGCGGAACTTCTCATGGGCGAATATATCCCGAGAACGTACACCGTGACCTACACGGCGAATAAGGGCGGCTCGATCGTCATGTACACCGACGATTGGTCCGAAGAGCCCGCGCTCGCACAGGAGCTCATCGTCACGGAAGGGGAAGACGCGCCCGCCGTCCTCGCGATCGGAGACAGCGAGCACATCTTCGTCGGTTGGTCCGACGGCGTCACCGAAGCCTACAGGCAGGATCTTGACGTGCAGGGCAACATCACCGTCTCGGCCGTCTTCCTCGCGTTCGAGGACAGCGTCGAAGAAGCGGAAAATCCGTCCTTCTATGTGCCCAATATGGATTGGCCGAAGAATGACAATGACGCTCCGTCCGATCCCGATACCCCGCCCAAGTACTCTCCGCCTCCGACAGGCAGCGGTAACGGTGGGAGCAGCGGCGATAACAGCGGCAACATCAACGACGGGAGTACGTACTATGGCGACAGCTTCGATCAGGCGCAGCAGGAAGCGATGGATCGTCTCGGCAGCGACAGTTCGATGGGCGGAGACCTCTCCGGCGGCATCAACGACTACTTCAATTCCATTCAGGACGGCGGCAGCGGACCTGATTCTGGACTTACACCATAAGAAAAATACACAAATACTAATATCAAAGGAGCATATAAGATGTAAATTCTATTCAGACCTATACAAACCTGTATAAATCTATATATTTCTTTTTATAGAATTTCCTAAAACAGCATTGATTTTCATCTAGCTGAACTCTATATCTCAATTTAGAGTTTTTAACTTCCTTGAATATTTGCTTTAAGTCAACTGAATCTATACCTAAATGCAACCCTAATTCTTCCAACGACTGTTTTGCATTAGATACAAATTCTTGGGAGTTGTTTAAAACTATATTCTTTTTTATATCTTTATCTTTTAATAGATATTGATGGTTAAATTCATAACCTCTTCTACCTATTTCAAGAGCTGATAAGCACATATCAGGTAAGTTATATTTTCTATAACACAAATTACCGGTGTAGCTTGAATAATTTGCAGGCATTTTTAATAATTTAATGTTACTTAGCTTGCACAGTTTTTCCAGTACTCGTACAAACTTATCTCTACACCATTGATTATTGCATAATTTATTTAGTTTCTTTCCTTTGTTTAGGTTGCCGGGAAGAATAACTAAGTCTTCAATCGCAATTAGTTCGCACCCATAATGAATTGTTTGCTTGACTATCTGATGCGCTAATTGAATTACCTCATATTCTCTCTTGTCTGTAATACATGCCCTCTCTTTTGAGGAGCTATTCAAGCTCTTACTTTTTAAGCTACTGTCTTTATCATTTAAGGGTTTAAGAGATAGCACCTCAGATTTAACTATTCTATTTGGATATTCACCGCTCCAGTCACATATATCATATCCTAAATAGTTTGGATTCATATCTATAGATAGTATTCTATCCAGTGTTTTACTCTTAGACTTACTCGTGGATGTGAGATTACAATCATATGTAATATAAATATAATCCAGATCTAATCTGTAGGTTATAGGTAATACTTTTTGATTCTGCAGTAACGAAAGTCTTTCCAACTGAGACTTCCAATTCTTTCTTAAACTACATAAGTTAAGAACAATGTGAGTGCTTTTGTTGGGTTTGAATAATATTTGAGATGAGGATAAGATAGTAAATTTCCTATTAGCCTTCTTATCTGCTTCTCCAACACTACATAGAGGAACCAATCTTTGAAGCTTCCATTCTTCATTAGATATTTGATGTTTATTCCTTTTATTCAATAACTGCTTGCCACCAAATATTATTTTATCGCCCTGTTCTGATTGCTTAATTAATGTTTTAGCATCAAATATGCAGGAGTTCTTAAGGTGAGAATCTATAAAAATATTATTCAAGTTGTTTTGCAGTTCAGTGATTCTTTTGGTACCTAGTTTAGGATTTTCTAATAATCTATTAGCTGTAAATCTATAAACATTATTGTAGTTTTTTATAAAAGAGAGTAGAGTATCCCTATCTATACTGCTTGATAATGAATATTTGATTTTAAGTGTAATCAAATTTTCCACTACTTAGTCTCCTTCTTTTTCCTCTAATTCTCTTCTTATTTTATTTAATTTTCTTCTATGTGAATAAGATTTCATAGAAAAATAATGAATAATTGAAATTAGGTCATCGGTTAACTCTTGTTCATATGATTTATTTTGGATGGAGTCATTCAGCACTAAAATTGAAGTACCGAAATACCTAAATACAGATTCCAATATTTCATATCCAAACCTAACTAGCCTATCTTTATTCTCAATAACTATCAACTTAACTTTATTTTCAATGACCAGCCTGATCAGTTTCTGCAATCCTTCCCTGTTTTCAGATAGTCCAGACTTGATATCAGATAATTGCATGTCTAGATTAAGCCCTCTTGATATGCAGGATTCATATATTCGTTGATTTTGACTTATTAGTTGATCTTTTTGATTCTGTGTGGATACCCTGGCATATGAAACTACTATCTTATTTTCTTTATGCTTCTTTTGACCTATAAAAGCATATACTGAATCATCATCATAAATATATTGACCTGTGGCCGTCTTAGTCGCTTTTATATAACCTACTTTAAGATACTTACACAGAGTGGGCCTAGTTATGTGAAGTAAACTCATCACCTCGCATGCTTTCATAAAACAAACCCCTTAAATTTTATTTCCATTAAATTTAGCTATCTAAAAACTGAATTTTTATTAAAATCCTCAATTACTATTTAATATTAGTTGCTATTTTTTACTATATCGTATATAATATAAGTAAGAATCAAGTGTGAGGTATTTAAGTATGAAGATGAGTGAAAAGGAATTAAAAGCTAGGTTGGAAGCTCTTCCCTGGACTTGTGATTACAATAAGAAGGTTGCTCAAGAAAGACCTATTTATGCTGAGTTTTATCAGGGGCTAGAAGTGGGCGATGGCGTTACTGTTCATTACTACTCCGATGCTGAAGCTTACACCGTTATTAAAAGGACCCCGTGTAGCTTAACGCTTCAGCGGGATAAGGCAGCGCTTAAGAAGGGCTGTAAGCCAGAATTTGTTCCTGGTGGTTTCGGTGCCTGCTGTACTAATAACGAAGACTTGGAATATAACTACGAGAGAGATCCGAACGGCAGTGTTCTTACAGTGCGGTGGAGCAAGAAAGAAGGTGCTTTCATGTACCTTGGTAAGAAGGTCACGGCCGGCCGCCGCGAGTACTTCGACTACAACTTCTAAGAGGTGATAAAGATGTTAGATATGACTGGAAACTGACTTGAAGTAGGTGATCACGTCTGGCACTCCGGTAGAGAGTGTATTGTAAGAAAGATCGATGAGAAATGTATCTATCTTAATGCTGCTGATGGGTCCTTTTACTGCGGCCTTAGTGATGGCAAGCAGGTGAAGCTTCTTAAGGGAGACAACACTCTTGCTACCTATTACAGGTATCAAGGTAGTCCCGCTGTAAGCTGTGTAACTCTAGGAGCACTTCTCAAGCTTATTGCACCCTTTGAGGATAACTATCAAGAATCAGTTTATGTTGAAGAAGTTCAGCTTATAGTAGATAAGAAAGATCAGACCATTACTGAACAATCTAAGGTTGTTGGTTATGTAAAAGAAAGCCATTTTGTGGGGGTGAAATAAATATGGAAAAAGAATATTACTCAATTGTTAAGAAATACGATTACAATCCCTTTGCTTCAGATGTGCTCGCTTACTGTAGGAATTTGTATCATGGATATATATTTAGAAAAGATGAAGATGGTCCCACCCTTATTTATGATGCGGTGTTCACGAAGGGTGCAGAGGCATTAGAAGACCTTGAAAGGGTGGGCAAAGCACTTAACTTAAATACACTAATTAAGTTTGGTATCTTTTCCTCACCTAAATGTGAAAACATCCTTGAAGGTATTTTTAAGGGATAAAGATGTTTGCTAAATTGTATGTAATCTTACATACAAAGGGATGTTTTTAATGGCAGGAAATAATTCAATACAGTTTTTAAGGGGTAGCGGGAATAGTAGTAATGCTACACTGATTCCCGGTCAACCCTATTATGACATGCAAAACAATAATTTATATATAGGCGGTGCTGGCAATACGGTCATAAATGCAGCGACTCCTATTGGTCCTAACATTCAAACGTACTGGGAAAATGCAGGAAGCGGTGGAGGGACGGTTATAAGGGTTGGAGATCGTGCACTTATAGAGTTAAAGGATGGACGTGTTCTTCCCGCACTTTGCGTTGACCTTAGTTATAGCAGTGGAACCACATGGCAAGTCTCATGGTTAGGCACGCTTCAAATGTCAGATTCTCTAACCACAACCTGGGGAGCAACAGACCTGTGTAAAATACTGAACAGCGATGTTCTTGACCTGTTTCCCAAGTATTTAAGTGATAAAATCACCAGTGTGACTAAGTCCTCAGGTGATGGTGATGCAGGAATTTCCTGCAAACTTTGGGTACCTTCAGCAGAAGAGATCTGGGGGAAAGATAACGCAACGTTTCCTTCCTGGCTAGTTAAAGATAGTAATTCAATTTTCCAATTTGTATACTACAGGTGGTTATTGGAAGGAGATGAAACCTCTACAATTCAAGCTAATCCCAGACTTAAAAGCAGCGTTAATTCTTGGATAAGAAACAGGCATACATCGAATTTAGATTGGTGTTATTTAGACTACAATGGTAGTTTATCTGGGGGCGACGCGAGCTATCCCCATGGTGTGATTTTTTGCTTTACACTTAAGTAAAAACAACGTACAGCAGCAAAAAGAAAATATATTAAGATCAACTATGAAAATTAGTTGATCTTTTCTTTTTGTTTATATTATAATAAACATGAAAATAAAGTGAGGTGTAATATTATGAAAATAAAACAGCTACAGTTTCGCAGTGTTCCGCATGTTCTTAAAGATTATGAAGAAGCGAACGTAAGGTGCCTTGTTGCTCGTATTTGGAGAGAGCCCGATAGGTGTGAAGCACCTGGAATCTTCAAAATCACTCTTGAAACAGGCAGGGAACAGGTTGATAGCCGAAGCATAAGCGTATCAGACACCTTTATACAATACGCACGTAAAGAGATTCTTGAGCAACTTCACGACCGTATGCATAAGATGGCTCAAGAGATGTTTGAAAAATATATCAAAGAGAATTTTCTCCTCGAGGATAATTAATATGAAGAAAGAAGCAATGAAGTCAATTGTGTTAAAGGGCAGTGCACCCTACTCTGAGAGAATATTTGCAGATTTCTGCGAAGATTGCAAGTACAGAAAAGACGCGCTGGCTGCGTATCCCTCAGCTCCTGCTTGTTTTGTTTCTTGTAATGCAGTCTGCGTACGTTTTGAATTTAAATCAGATAAAGCACGTGAAGGGTATGAAAGAAATGTTTTAAGAAACTGGGCTACAACGGCCTGGCTGGATAAAGGAAAAACATTAGAAGAGATCTACGAACTATCTGAAGACCAGCTTCTTTCGGTTCTAAGTAAACAACACTACAGTTATTTTGAAAAGCGTAGACAAGAAGATAAGAAAAATCTTGAGAAGATGATCAAACGGGCCGAGGAAGTAGATCAGGAAGAACAGGTATCCGAGACTAGGAGACGCGGCAGAAAGAAGAAGAAGGAAGAGAAAGAAGATCAAATCCCAGATAAGGTAAAGGGAAAGACGCACTACTTCTACTGTGAGAGCAAGGAAGGTAAGAAATCAACCATTAAGCGCAGTGTAGACTCCCCATCCTATAGAGTAGGAGTAAGATCATTACGTAAATCACTACTTAAGCAGGGGATCAAGATTATAAATGAAGAGGTAAAGTAATGCCAAGAGAAAAAACTAAGACAGAGGTACAACAAGACCTTATTGATCACATTTGGGATTTAATCGAATACTGGGAAAAAGAAAGCAGAGCTAAGACTTCAAGAGATAAATTAGAAGGACTTGCCCATTCCATCCTAAATACTCTTGATGGGTGTAGTATGTTACCTGGATTTGCAATTATTCCTAACCCTCACCCAGACGACAAGCAATACTATATTGAAAATGGAGAAGATTGGTATCCAGATAATATTGATATTGGTGGGGAACTCGCAAGTCTTCTTTTTGTGTATAAACGTACCGGTACGGAGATAGAGGATGAAAAATAAATTTTTTAAGCAACTACTTAAATATGCAAAGACGGAAACTGAACAGGGCAGTAGAAGAGAAAAGCTGAATGAAAGTCCTCTTCTTCGAGAACTGTACGATTGGAACATCATTGCAATCTACAACAACTGCAGAGTATTGAATGGCCGTTTATTTGATAGTGAAGATAAACTGCTAAGTAACAGTGGTATTTATAAGGAAGAAGATATAGCTTACTTTGTTAATCAGGAAACAGGATATCATGAGGATAACTTCTACGGAACCATGTATATTCAAGTTTCAAAGAAAACTTTTGTAGCTATTTCTTATTCTTGTTAGGTACATGGAGGCGATAGCATTGAATAAGTTTGGAAAGTGCCTCACGTGCAACGTAGATCTTGAACCTGTTTATTTTGAAGAAAAAGAGAGTAAGCTATATGAGAATACTCTCATAGAAACAGGTAGAGTAAGAACAGCAGTAGATTACCTGGTCTGTCCTTGCTGTGGTGAACGATTCATAGTAGATGATAGTTTTGACGGTCCGTGGGTGCCTAAAACATATAGAGGGTGAAGAAAGGTGAAAAACGGTAGATTAGACGAACTAGAATTCTGTGAGCAATGCAACTGTCCTTATCATGGAGAGCCTAATGGGTGTAATCGGACAGAGGGAGAATGTGAACCATATAAGCAGTACTTTGAATTAAAGGAGCTTGAAGAGAGCCTGAAAGGTAAGGAAGTAATTGCTTTGCCGCACATGGAAATGCACTACATTAATCATGGATGGACTCAGGCCAAACCTGTCTGGAGTGTTGTTTTTCGTGAGCCAGTCTATGGTGTTGTAGTAGAGTCGTTTGGAAATGAAAATGAGGCACGTGCTTTCTTGGAGAAACAAGAAAAGCTTGCCATTCAGGTCATTGACTACGAAAAGCTTCAAAAAGCCACAGAAACATTTAATACTCTTGCAGCAAGACATAGAAGAGGTGAGCATCTTACAGATGCAGAAGTTGATGAAATGCTTGCCGCTTGGGATCGTAAAGTAGAATTAGAAAAGAAGGGAGGGATGATACAATGTCAGTAACAGTGGATCAAAATAAAGACATAATTGAATTACCATACAAACAACGTATTTGTTTAGGTTTTTCCGCATATTGGCAAGTTTTATATAGAAACACCTTTAAGGAAATCTTATCATATAGCTGTGGTACCGAAGAGGAAGCGGACAATTATATTGCTGGACTCAAGGGAAATAAGTAATAAAGGTGTGTGGAAGAGGATTAAGGAGGTAGAATATCATGATTCAAGAAGAAATTAGAGATAAATTCAATCAAGCAAGAAAAGAACAAAACCATGTGGCTAAGAGTACCTATGAATCAGTGCTTGCTAAGATTACAAATGCAGAGAAGTCAGGTAAGTATACTACTCTACCCTTGGAGGATAATGTAGTTATCAGCCTTATTCAAAAAGAAATTAAAGAGCTAGAAGAAACTAAAAGCTTCTATAAAGAGGAAGATGCCACCTATGCAGAACTTACAACCAAAATTGAGCTACTTAATAACTATCTTCCCCCTGCATTGACAGATGATGAAATTGTACTTACTATTCAACACCTTATTGAAACTGTAGGAGCAAATAAGGGTAGGTTGATTGGTAGTACTATCAAGGAACTTGAAAAGACGGGTAAATCTTTTGATAAATCCAAGATCAGCCAATTTGTAGATAATTGTTTACAGAAGCTTTAAGGTGAATATATGAGAGAGCATTTATATAGAGGCAAAAGAGAAGATAATAGTGAGTGGGAAGAAGGACTTTTCCTTTCTACAAAGCATGATTGGTATGCTTATATTATACCTAAAGAACTTATTAGTCAAGGAGACCTGACTATGCGTGGGCGTCTTCAACCCAAATTCCCTTTCTATGAGGTAGATCCCGAGACTATTTCTGAATATACAGGATGGTGGGATAAAAATAGTAAGCGTATTTTTGAGGGGCACATTGTAAGATTTTACAATATTGTTGGAGAAATTGTTCTTGAAAAAGGTGCGTTTGGGATTGGTACTCACAAAACAATAGATTATAACCAACTTGAAGAAAAAGTAAAAGACTTGAATCCAGATACACTTCCAAGTTTTTGCGGAAATGATAATTTTATTTCTTTATGGGAAATTTGGTGTAACTTTGGAGGTGAAGACGAGCAACTTGATGTAGTTGAAATTATTGGTAATAAATGGGATAACCCAGAGCTTTTGGAGGTGAATAAGCTATGATGTTGTGTACTGGAGATTTTTGTGATAAAAAAGATACATGTGCTAATTATTTTAGAAATGCTGATATGAGTGAACCCTGTCAAGTAGAATCTTTTGCTACCTTTGGGTCTGGTAAAGCTTATACAGATACTAATGGTGGTCATGTTGAAGAAAGAACCTGGTGCGGTCCAAATGGGCAGTATAATATGTATGAAGAGAAGAAGAAATCGAATAATATAAAAAGCACACAAACCCCTAGTTGCAAAATTAAATTAAAAAACTTCAAGACTATGATGGATGCTGTGAAGGGGGCTGCTGAAGGCGAGAGTGTTAAGTATGGTAGAGATGTACTTAAATTTATCCAACTTGAGGTTACTAAAGATTCTGTCACAGCCGTAGCATGTAATGGATACCAACTTTCCAGATATATCCTATCACAAGAAAACGAAGAAGAGTTTACATGTTACTTCAAGCCCTTTTATTTTAGAAGTTTTCAATGGATGGAAGATCTTGATGTAGTGGTAACTTTCGATAAAGAAAAGAAAACAACCTTCGTTAAGCTGCCTGCAGCCTTTGGTTTTATTAATTATGAATTCACTCCTCCTGCGGCTGAATATCCGGTAAAAGCTATTGAAACTCTAGAAACTGCAAAAAAGAAGGCTGGTAATCGTATTGCACTTAATCCAGCTCTACTTAGCGCTTCCTCTAAAAGTTTTATTAAGGGCAGAAGAAGCTACATGGAAGTATTTACTCCCGAAAATAATATTTCTCCCATTTATTGTAAAACAAACTTTAGTGAAGAAGAAACATTTGAACATATTCTTTTACCTGTGAGGCTAGCAGATTGATGAAAATTGCAAAAAGAGCAAGACAGGTATTTTGTAGACATAATTATGTACTTTTTGCAAACATTTATGGTGACTTAATAAATGATCTAAATGCACGTACTATTTATATATGTAAAAAATGCGGTAAAAGAAAGTTTGAAAAGGATTATAAAGAAGCACCTGTTAACTATAATAAGTTTTTACAAGATTGCGCTACATATAAGAAAACAGGTGATTTAAATATCTCCTCAGACACCATTAGAGATACCAAACAATATAAAGAATTATTTGGGCCAAAAACTCTAGAAGATGTCTGGGATCACAGACTAAATGACAAGAGGTGATATATGATAGAATTTCGTAGTATTCCAGTAGGTAGTAAAGTTTGGTATTGGGTTGAATCCACAGATAAACTAGAAGAAGCTACAGTAAGAGCTATTTACTGCACAGCAAACGATCCTGAAGGTATTAACAGTTATGTAGATACAAAAGACTGTTTCTTGTATGTTAAAGGGTACGGTAAAGAATGGTTTACAAGCTTTGAAGATGCAACTGCAGAAATGGCAAGAGTGCATGATCATTTAATAAAATTTGGGGACACAGTTGAATTCCTCCCTACACATGAACAGGGCGTAGTTTACAGTGTTTCTTATAAGCAGGATAAGGACTGGTATATCGCACCCAGCTTCAGCGTTGCTTTTGAGAATCATTATAGAAATGGGGTTAGAGAGAATGAACTGAAACTAATAGGAAATGCATTTTCAGATTTTCAACGAGCAGTTAAGGAAGGTATTGAAGACGGTAAGAAAGAAGTAAAAGATGTAATTACTCATCTACTTTCAGATACTCCTAAGTTTGCGCGTAAAAAATCAATCCCAAAGAGTGCTATCATGGACGTGCTTGAAGTTGCCTGTAAAAATTAGTTGATTTCTCTCTTCATTTACTTTATACTATAAGTATGAAAAAGAATAAATTCACTATCAAACTGAATAGAAATACCTTTGATATATTGAAGGAAAATGACCAGCAAAGAAAAGAAAGACTTGCTGGTCGTAGACTTAACACACAAACTGTACCCAACAAGAAAAAACAATCCCGTGCTCAAATGAAACAAAAATTCAATAGGGGTGAATATTAATGGATAAAGAAAGAGAAGTTGAAAAAGTATTTGATATTTTAGACAGGCATATTATGTTAGAACACAAGGCTTTTACTGACAATATTGTTGGTGAGTGGGATGCAGCAAAGGCAATTATTGAAGCGGGCTACCGCAAAGCCGATGATGTACGCAAAGAAACGGCGAAAGAGATAGCCGATTGGTTAGAATGTCAAACTATTGACGATCTTGGCGGTTATCGTATTGATAAGGCGACAAAACTTGCAAGAATTATACGACAGAAATACGGCGTAGAGGTGGACAAATGAGACTTATAGATTTTTGCAATTTTTATAGTGGTCTTCTTGATGATATGGAAATCATTAAGAAATTTCTTGTTGAGAAAAATTTGGAAAGTGAAGCAATCTCGATGATTCCCATGCTTGCTGAAGCTAAGATTGAAAGGCAGCGCAGAGAAAATGATAGAATCAAAGAAAAGGTACATGAAATGAGTATTTGTACTTATGCAGCATTTTATGAGCCAACACTTGCAGATTTACTTCAAAGAGTGAATCTTAGACTTTCTATTGACGAGGGTAATTTTCTTACACCTGATTCCAATATTATGAAGGCGCTGCGCGAAGAGGTACCTAAACATGAGCTGAATGTTTATATGAATAGAGAAGTTCTTAATTTCCTTCACGATAATGGAATCTACTTTAAGGATGAAGCACCTGAAGCTCCAAAGGAGACCAAATGACTGTTGAAGATTGTAAAGAAGTTATCAAACTAATTGATAAAAATACTAAATGGTTTACTGATGGTTTTCATGGAGGGTATAACTGTCCTGAACTTCATAAAGAAGAAATAGAGCAATTAAAAAGAGATGTTAAGGGACTCATCACATTTGAAGAAGAAAAGAGGGACAGTTATGACTAAAGCAGAGTTGAAAATGATTCTCAAGCTAATAGATAATCATACTGTAATAGAAGAGGTTGGTTATTATTGTACACAAACAAAACGCATGTATGAAAGAGACATTGAGCGGCTAAAGCAGGATATTAAAGATCTTTTTGAAGAGGTTGAGGATAAATGAGAAAGAGTACATTTGCAAAGCTTGCATATGAGGCGAGCTGGTTAGAAAAATTTAAGAATGAGAGCATGCCCTCATCTCTTGATTTATATACTAGAGAGATAGAAGATACTCTTAATATGATAAGACAGGCGGTGGAAGAGGATACTCAGTGTACCTGGGAACCGGGGATGCTTCAAAAATTTACTCATTGTTCTTCTATTGAGGATGGAGAAAAGCTGTATGATGAAGTGATGGAATATTCTTATAATAATGTAAGTTCCAAAGGTATTACACTTCAACAGATGTTATGTGAAGAAATCATTAACCACAATTCTGTTGTATCCTTATGGGAAAAAGATGAAGATAATCCCCACTATTCTAACCAAGCGTGGAGGGGAGAGTTTTGGAAACTTCCACTGAAGTACAAGGATAGAGTAGGTCAAATCCATGGCGTGGTATCAGATCCTGATCATCCTCTTGAAAGCGATGATGTACATATTGAACTATTACCGGAGATGATAGTAAGATGACAATTACAGGCAAACAGTATGCTTCTTTAGTAGAAGCTTATCATAATCACAATGCTTCTTATTTTGTAGAAGCTTTGAAAGCCCAAACAGGTATAGATGTAGAGTTGTTTCCAGTTACATTACATGCTGTTATTTATAAAGGGGAAAGCATGGGCATATATGAAAGAACTCCCTTTGAAACGCTATTAAAAAATTTTAATATAGAGGTGGAAAATTGAAAACTATAAGAGAAAAAATTAACAATGAAAAAGCATGGTTGAAGAGTGCCTGGTTTGTAGTTATTAGCATTGCACTAGCTTGCGTTTCCTTGATTGTTTCTCAAATTGGAGTAATGACAAATGCTGGTTGGTGGGTAACAGTATTTCCACCTACACTTGGGGGATTTTTACTTTTAGTAGCTTTTGTAGTATGTATTCGCTGGGTTATTTTAATCCTGGTAGCAAGGAGAGGGGATAAGTGAAATATATCTTGCACGGTACGTGCTCCACATTTTCTGAAGTGAATAACAGTATTGATACTAATTATGTTTGTAAAGAATTTCAGTATAATCTTTTTAGTGTGCCTTATATATTTCAAGCACTAGTTGGTATTCTTGTATTTCTTAGTGTAAATACAGCTATTGTTATTTTTGCTCTATTTGTTGACCTTGAAGCGTTTTGTCTTTTTCTTCTAAATCTCATGTTAATTCCCGCTACAGGAGCCGTTACTGTATATTGGATGGAGCATACATGGGAAAAGAAAAACAAAACTCTAATGGACGCAACATTGAAAGAATGGAATGATAAATCAGAGCAAGAAATAGCAGAAGCGGAAGAGTGGAGAAAAAAGCACCCACTTGAAGAGAAGTGTAGAATTGCTTTTGAACATCAAAATATAAATTCAGTTGCAGTTGCTAGTATTTTAAGAGAACTGATACCTGAAGAGGAGTAAATTATATATGTCTGGTATGGACACATTAATAGATGATATTTTAAGTACCATCGAGGAAGCAAAAAAGTTTAATTATGCAGATTTTGTATTAAGAGCGGATTTGAGAAAAGTGCTTGAAGAGTACTATAGAGAAGTAGAAAGATACGCTTATGAAGAAGCAAAAGATGATCTCGAATCATCAAATGAAAATTATGGATTTTAAAAAATAAATATAGAGGTGATGAAATGAAAATTAACGGAATTAAGCTTGACACAACTGCAAAGTTCGCGGAAATTTATGCACAGTACACATCTGGGGATCTGGAAACTCTTGAAGATGTAAACACTATGGAGGATTATACTCTAATGCCTACCAAGGAAGTGCAAGCACTTGTAGATGCTGTCGAGGAAAATTATCCTGAATGTGATGGTGATTGTGCTGATTGTGAGCTTTCTGAAGATTGCGACAATTATGAAGAGTACTACCCTGAGCCTCTGTTTGGCGGTGCTTACTATGATGAAGATGATGAATTTGTATATATTAAGAGGGTAGTTTATAATGCTCCTAATACTGTTGTTATTTGGAGTGATGGTACCAAGACATCTTCTACCTGCGGTGAAAATGATACTTATAATCCCGAGATGGGGCTTGCTCTTGCAGTTCTTAAAAAGATTACATCAAGTGAGTTTACGGTAAAAACGCTTCATGATTGGGCTCCTAATGATAGTAGGGAGGGTGATACAACCACAAAGGCTATTAAGACACTAAAGGATGTTCGTAGAGAACATAAGACACAACCTAAGAAGGATGCTTAATATTCAGGGAGGTATAAGAACGCATGATTGATGGTTTTGTTGTTGAAGTAATTAAGGACTATAAAGTAACATCCAATTACTCTATTGATCCCCATTATGCAGTAGATAGATTTGCAGGCGATATCATTGCAATGGAAGAGAATGATACCCAATCAGTGAGTTTTAGAAAAACTTCTTCAAACCAAGCAACTGTTGTAACACCAACCTCTGCAAAGCCCAAGTGGGCAGTAGTGATTTGCCCCCCCAGGGGGTGAAGCTATAGTTAGTTTTTATTATACAGACTTAACTGAAGAGGTCCGTAAAAACCATTTTGAACAGCTTAAGGTAGCGGATAAAGACATGCTTGCAATCTTCTACAATATGCAGACAAGAAGAATTACGGACAGGTTAAATGGCTATTTTGACGGCATTCAATATTGGCCAGAAGAAGACGAAGACAAACAGGAGAGCCTGGACTAAAAAATGGGAAAAGAAGATCTTATCAAACATATAAAAGAATGGTTTGAACAGGGCAAGAAGCTTGAAGGAACAGAATTTCTTGACTTCATAGATGAGATATCTCAACTTCGTAACGTGATAGAGGAATGCATCCAGGATGAAGAACTTCAAGAGAAGATTCGAGACCGTACGTCCTGGTGCACCGGCTGTCATAGAGAGGTTGATCTAACAAACGTAGAGACCTTCACAGATACTTATACGGAGAATAATGTTACGGTACAATCAGATTGTGGTTATGGTGATGATGATATCCTTGCATCTTTAATCTACACTAACAGGTACTATAAGTGTCCTTATTGCAATGAAGTAAATCATTTGGAATTTGTAAGTGTGGAAGAAGTACCCGGTACCAGACATAAGAGAAAGTAAGCTATGT
This sequence comes from uncultured Bacilli bacterium, assembly GCA_947631035.1. Lineage (GTDB taxonomy): Bacteria > Bacillota_I > Bacilli_A > RF39 > UBA660 > MGBC108787. The sequence goes on along the minus strand of CANRJW010000002.1, from coordinate 31,363 downwards.
TATACTTTTGGATTTTAGTGGGCGTATATGTAGGGGTCACTGCAATTACTGTTGTGGTGTCCTCCATAATATGCTTTAAGAGACGTAAAAAGGACGAGCAGAAGAAAATGGGCGGTGATTTCACACCATGTGGGCACGATCCCATAGGACCTAGAGGCCCTATTGGGCGTATGGGCGCCCATACTCCTGCAATTTCTGAAGCAGAGTTTTTAGGTAGAGCTATTAATTATCTTACATTAGCCTGTCAAGATTTACATGGGGATAAAGAAGCTTTACAGTATGCCTATATAGACATGGAAACCATGTGTGAAGAGATCCTCACTGAATATAAAACATTCTTAGAAAAAACAAAGAACGGGGAAATAGATAAGAATAGTCGTTATTCTTGTCCTGCAGAAAGTAGTGAGAGTTGTTCCTTCCGCTTCAATACAGACAAGCCAGTATGATGGGGAGAAATTTTAGATGAAATTTATCAAAGAAGAGCTGAAGCTACGTGTAAGCACTCCATACATGTTAAGAAATGATGGGAAGGTAATTAGGGTAAATTATGGAAAGGATGATGCTGTCGTAGACCATCCTTACATAATCAGAGATAGAGACCTAAGTATGAGAGCAGCTGTAAGAGTAGCAGTACTTGATAGGTTGCAAGAAGTGTACTGGTTTTATCAGAACACCGGTAAGGAAAGGACAAGGGTGGAGCTTAGTAGGTTCTTTAAGATACTACTAGATCACACCGATTTCTTCTTTGAAAGGGGTGAACTATCAAAATTTTTCATAGAAGAAATAATCAGTAAGTTTAATCCTTATAATACTTCTTACGTGGTCCCTGTAGGGGAACCTAAAGATGTGTATGAAGCATTGCTGCATGTAAATGATGCTGTAAATCAAGAGTTTTTAAGGTTTCGTACAGGAGAAGGTGTTTATAATAAATCTAAATTGGGAGTATTTTTTAGAGTGAGTTCCAAAGGATTTGATTGGTCTGACTTAATTGCAAAGGTTCTCACAGAGCATTATTATGAAATAGATAATGTTTCTATCTCTAAAGACCCTAATACTCTCGGTAGTTATGATAACTATAAAATGGATAGAGAGAATATTAGTTGTACACCTATAGAGGAATTAAACTTAAAAAATCTTCCTTTTATTGAATCCCTATTCTGTTTAAGAGATGATCTACCCTTTAGTAATTATCTAAAACAGGGAAGAACCCTACTTGAATGTTTCTGGTGCGCAAGCCCTCGTCATTTAACAGAAGAGATTATTAAAAAAGATAACTTTTAAGATATAAACTAGTTGATTTCTTCTTGTTATTATTATATAATATGTATAGAAAATAAGATGAGGTAAATCTATTATGGTGGAAGAACAAGAACAGTGGAAGCACGGTGGGGACTGTAGTGTATGTAGACGTGCTGCTTATTGCCACAGCAAGTGCAGGGCGAGAAAAGAAAAAAGTGAGCGAGAGCTTCAAGCTACTGTGGGCACAGCTTTTGTCAAAGCTTATGAAAAACTGGTAGCACCTAATTTACACAAATATCTCTAAGAAATAAACACGGTATCCGTGGGGGTGATAGAATGACAATTCAGGAAATTAAAGAAAGCCTTAAAACACCTGCATATGATTTTTTAAGAACTGAACCTCACCTAGGCAATAGAATTTGTCTTCTCACTTTAGGTGGAAGCCATGCGTATGGTCTTTCTACTCCCACATCTGATGTTGATGTGAGAGGTATTGCTGTACACAGTTCTGATGAAATTTTCGGGCTTCATAGATTTGAACAGGTAGTAGAAAAAGAAACAGATACTACTATTTATTCAATTTCCAGAATGTTTGAGCTTCTTACTGAAAATAATCCCAACACTCTTGAAATCCTTGGATGCAAACCTGAACATTACATTTATCTAAACGACATTGGTAAAGAAATTCTTGCTAACAGACATTTGTTCTTATCTAAGAGAGCAGTAGGTAAGTTCTTTGGGTTTGCTTCAGCTCAACTTGCACGTCTTGAGAATTATGTATGTAGAGAAAAATTATCTCAACCCAAACAGGAAGAACATATTCTCAATTCCATCAACAGTGCAATGAATACATTCCATGAGAAGTACCATCCATTTGGAGAAAATGATATTCATCTTTATGCTGATACTGCAGTAAATGAAGATATGGAAACTGAAATCTTCATGGATTGTAATTTCAAACATTATCCACTTCGTGATTATAAAATGATGTGGGAAGAGATGAATAATATTATCAAGACTTACAAGCATATCGGGCACAGAAACAATAAAGAAGATATGAAGCTTAATAAGCATATTATGCATCTTCTTCGTCTTCTCTTAATGTGCTATGATCTTCTTAAAGATGGTGAAGTAGTTACGTATAGAGAGAAAGATAAAGATTTTCTAATGTCTGTGCGCAACGGTAAGTATATGTCTACTGAAGGTGAAATCAGCCCTGATTTATATGTTATGATTGATGAGTTAAAAGCAAAAGTCAGAGAAGCAGAGGCTACAACTAAGCTCCCTGACAAGCCTTATTTCAATGATATCGAAAAACTGCTCATCAAGTGTAACAAGATGAGCCTGGAAATGAATTAATAGAGGGAAATTAAAATGGATGGAAATAGTGTTGTTACTGCTCATATTTCAGACATGACAAGTCACATGTGCATGAGCTGCTTCTTGTGTGGCGGCTCTACGTCTATTCCTGCACATTATAATACACCTGCAATTTGTAATGAATGCAGAAGAAAATGGAATAAACTGTGTAAAATGGTTGATGTTATCGAGGAATTAACAAAAGATGATAACTGCAATTAAGGGTGAAGAAACCCAAAAAGATATTGTAACCATGTTTACATGTCAGCTATGTGGTGAACAATTTCCAATATATGATCACTACAAACCTGTATGTATATGTGATGAATGCAAGAAAACATGGAAACAGTTAAAACAGGTTCTTCACAGTGTATAAAGCTTAGCTAAATTACATAGGTAAAAATATCAAAAAATAAAAATAAAAAAAAAAGGAGTCTTCTCTCACATGAAAAACTTTAGTTTTTATGGGGGGGGGGGCGCAATTTTTAACTAACCTCACCTCCCTCGAGAACCTCTCAAGGGAGGTTATTTAATGGCAGGAAATGGTTCAATACAATTTCTCAGAGGTAATTCAGATAAAAGAAAAGCAAGCAATGAAAGCTTACTCCCAGGTCAACCATTTTATGAAGCTGACACGAATAGACTCTATGTAGGCGGTGTGAATGGCACTTCGTTAAAAATTGCTCGCCCTATCGGCGAAGAGCAGCGTGTAGTAATTGGTAGTACTAATTTAAGCATAGAAGAGTTTATAGAAAAATGCGAAGCTGGTAGCTACATCTCAATCGGAACAGAAGCAACTATTAAAAGATGTATTAATGGACGCGACTATAAGATTAGACTTATAGGAACAAGTCATGATGATCTGGCAGATCAGTCAGGTTCAAGTACAACAAAAGCAAAGACCACATGGGAGTTTGAAAACATAATTGGAACATCCCCACTTGGCCTGCCCTTTGATTACAAAGAATATGATAGTTCTTCGAATATCTATTTCCCTTCTAACATGCAAGGATTTCCTCTTGCTGTTACCTTGCAATCTACGTTACAGGATATTTTTGCATCATTGCCTCCGGCACTCCAGGATGGAATAAAACTTGTCAGAAAGCCTTGTTGGGTTAAACAACGATCAATTGGTAGTGGTGGAAGTGTAGATGAAGGAAACTATAACGTTAGTCAAAAACTGTTCCTTCTTTCTGCAACAGAAATTGGAGTTGGTACGTCTCCTTCTGATGGGCCGGTTGAGGGTACCGCGTATTCCTACTACTCCGGTATAGGTTCAGGAACAAGCACGAGGCGCGTCAAGAAATATTATGGAGAATCAAGTGGCAACTATTACTGGCTCCGTTCTCCTCGGCTGAATGTCTCTTACAACTGGTGTGGCGTTGGCATCGATGGCAACGCTACCATCAACAGCACTGGCAGCAGCAACGTTAACAGCTACGGCGGTGTGGCTCCTGCTTTTTGTATTTAAGAATCTCCGCGAGCGAAAAGAGACAATATGTGACGCTACAAATTCATTAGAATAAAATAAACTCTCAAGATCAACTATAAAAAGTAGTTGATCTTTCTTTTTACTTATTATATAATATGTATGAAGTAAAGAGAAGTGAGGTATATAAATATGAAAAGCGTCTGGTACTACGATGACAATGAAGAGTTAAAAGAAGCTCCTGTCGGAGAGGAAAGAACGGTGGAGAGCGTAGCCCAGGAATACGCCAGTTACTATGGTTATGCAGAAATTAGAGATGAGAACGACAGAATTGTACATTCTATCCTTCCTATCTAAAGGAGAATCAAACGATGAAGAAGATTATTGAGTATCAAAGCGATGATAGAACTCCTTCTCATGAAGAGATTGAAGAAGCAGTAAAGATTGCGGGGTTAGAACAATCGATTGTTAAACTGAACTGGCACTTTCCTTACAGCGGAAATTATTCAACATTAATCTATCCAGGGGATACCCCTGAAGAGATTGAGAATAAGATTCCTAGAACTTATGGGGTATAAATAATGGAAAAGAAACTTAAAGATTTAATCTCTTGTAGTAGACAAGAAACTATCAACTACATTCTGGCAGGTGTAAATATGTTACTGGGGGTAATTGGGGTTTCAGTTTCACTGTGGTACCTGCTTTTGCTTATTCCAGCTGCCTTCTTCATGTGCATGGCTATCTACTGGGGCATTCAATATAATCAAATTGAAGCTGCAATTGTTAAAGAAGAAGATGAAGAGAGAAAGAAGGCATTAGCCTTTGCAGACGAGCTCCTTGAAAATAATTCAACTGAGAAGTTAAAGGGATGGAATATGTATGAATAGAGATAAGCTTAATTATGTAGTTCCGTACCCAGAAAACAATGGCTGCAAGTTTGAACTGTCTTATGAGGATATTTCTCAGAATTCAGAATGGTACCAAGTAGAGATGTACTCCAATGATGGGAATACACACCTCGGAAGATTGCAAATTGTTTGTTATAAGAGCAAAGCACCTGTTGTTACCTTTAACGGATATTTTATTCGCACTAAAGTTAATATCTACACATGGAGCGATAAATGGTATTTTCAATATAAACTTCCAGATATCGGCTCTTTTGATGGTATGAATTGTCTTACGAGTTATCTTGATAGTCTACATGTAGAAGCACTTTTACTTCAAGATCTTGAAAAGTATGTTAGACGACTTGTTAGTGACTAGGTAAAGGAAAAATTAAGAATGAGATTGCTTGAAGATTCAAATCTATATAAAGGCATTTTCTGGATTGTAGATGAGACTGATCCCTATAATAATTCCAACTATTGTTTCAAAATTGATTCTGATGTAAATGGTAATGCAATTGAATTGGATGATATTGGAATAGCCAAAAGTGGAAACACTTACAACCATAAACTTGTATGGAGCCAGTTACCTAAGTCTCAAACGCATGGTAAGTCGTATAATTACTATCCAAGGGGAAGGGTTGAGATTCATAACGGTGTTGCTAAGATCTTTCTTAACGGTAATATCAACTATGAAGATGTAATCACATTTCTTAAGCACGAATTTAATCTTACCCCTCACAACGGAATAAAAAAGGTACGGGTCATCGAAGATAACAGCTCTCATTACCTCTGCTACTTAGATGCAGAAAAAGGTTGGAAACCTGCACAAAAATAGTTGATTCTTTCCTTCTTATATTATATAATAGGTATGTAGATGGGAAGGGGCAACGCAAGGCTGGTCTTTTCCGACTACGGTAGGAAAGCATTTCACAGTGTTGCTTTGAAGAACTGTGAACTAGATATCAGGTTGTACTTTCAATAGAAGGACAAAAGCAGCGTGACCACGTTATTATGTCCGCGGTAGATGGCTTGCCAATGAGGCAAGCGGGTGCTGGTTCAATCCCAGTCAACCTGACCATTTTGGTGCTGGCGCTAAGGTGTGGATAAGTGAAAGTAGCGATGCATAGCGAACCTGTTCGATTCAGGCGCCCTGGGAAGTTCTAGGTGAGGGGGATCCACATACCCCTGTTGAAGGTCATGCATGACCTACCGTTCGATTCGGCGATGCTTCTCAGTAATTTTTGACAGCCATTCACATTCCTGTGTTCTCTCCGAGCAGGAATATGTGTGTAAGGATATAGGCAGGTATCGGGGGCAGAATGCCAAGCAGCGAGAAGCAAGGAACGCTGTAGCCTGCCTGGGTTTTTATATAATAAGAGATCAAGGTGTTACATGGAAAACTATATTGTAGAGTACATGAATGGTCATATCAAGCAGTTTAAACTTTCACTCGATGATCTTATTGATAAGATGTTAAATAAGACGGGAAGGGAAGCGTCTGTAGTGTACATTTATGATGCTAATCACAATCAGTTGGGAGCTGCAAATTGCGGGTTTTGGTACCCAGCCTAAAGCCGCCTAAACTTAAAAAGTTATAAAATGGAAATTGAGCGCAAGTTTTTGTTAAACGATCTTGTCAGGCAGATTATCTTATCGAACAAATTATTATCACGTCACCTTACCCAATACTATGTGCAAGTAGGCGATGTGGAAGAGCGATATAGACGACAAGATGATATTTATTTTCATACCATAAAAAAGCAAGTGGATGACGGTCTACAACGGGAAGAAATAGAAACAGAGTGTACGCAAGCCGAATTTGAAGCGAACAAACATAATATTGTAGGTAATATTATTGAGAAGGATAGATATGTTCTTCCTTACGGTATGCATAAAATCGAGATAGATATCTACAAAGGGGCTCTCGAAGGGTTGATTATGGGTGAAGTTGAATTCCCAACTAAAGAAGAAGCCAATACATTTATTCCCCCAGATTTCTTTGAAGTGGAAGTTACCTGGAATAAGTACTATAAAAATCAGAGTTTAGTCTTAAAGGAAAGGGATAAAGGATAAATTTTGTTAGTTTTTAGTTGATTTTTCCTTTCAACTATTATATAATATAAGGGAAGATTAGGGAGTGAGGTAAAAAGTATGAGTTATGTAGAGTATGTTTGCGAAATCATCGACACCATGGAAAGAGTTGTCGATTGGCACTACGTATACGGTATTATTGATGCCCTGCAATTTGCAGATAAGCTTTCTTACGAAGAAGTGTTGACGCTTCGTGGAGAGGCAGATAAGAAGCTTGGTGTGATTACAGCCATGGAAGCGGCTAAAAATGTAGAGGTGAACGAATGAACAGCAAATATTATCTGAAGAGAGTAGAAAGAGAAACAGGCAGTACAACGGTGGTAGACAGCTATGATGACTACTGGGATGCAATTGAGGACATGAAAGATCTTGAAAAGAAGGAAGAAAAAGAGATTAACCGAAAATTTGGATATTACGTCTCTACCTTTTAATTTTGGTTAAGTAGAAAGTGTATATCAGAGTAGAAATGATAAATTTTTAAAATACGCAGGGTAGGTGATGCGGTCGTTGCACCCGGCTTATATCCGGCGATTGGGGTTCGACTCCTCCACCCTGTAGATTTCCGATGAGGTACTACCTTCACGTGGTGGAAATTGACAATCACAATCTGTGAGCTAAAAGTACTTCTTACAAAATTCTTTACTAACATGCATTAGTATTTATGGGCGGTTAGCTTAGTTGGTAGAGCGGGAGGTTGTATGAGTAACATCTGCAATCGCTGGTCGCCGGAGGTTCAAGTCCTTCACCGTCCATTATGGTCCATTAGCGCAATAGGTTAGAGCAGCTGTCTCATAAACAGCCGGTTCTCGGTTCGAGCCCGAGGTGGACCACCAGTAATGTTTTTCTCAAATATCTCTTTTGGTTAAAAAATAAAATAGAGATATAAAGAATAACTTTGTAGGTGCTACGAAGCTGAATATGAACAGGTTCAAGATAGCCAAGAGGTACAACCTGACATTTAGTAATATTTAGATTAGAGAAGCAGTAGTAAATGGAATGAGATAAACAGCCTATAAATTTTTATAATCCCGTAGCTTAAAGGGTAGAGTACCACCCAAGCGGGGTGGAGGTCTGGGTTCGAATCCCACAGGGATGTGCAGCACCCTTTGCCAGAAGAGAAATTGAACTGCTGAGAAGCCTAGCAAATGATGGTCCTGGCAGACCTACAGGAGCGAAGGGCTTCAATATCGGGGTATGCTGGAATTGGCAGACGGAACGGACTTAAAATCCGTGGTCTTTAAGACGTGTGGGTTCAAGTCCCACTGCCCCGACCATGGTTGACAACTACCTTAACAAGTTGTACGGCACGACACCCTCGTAACTCAGCTTGTTGCGGAACATCGGTCCGTTTTAACCGATCAGTTTCTTTCTGCTTCTTCTGATCAAAAAGAAAGCAGAACTATTGCTAAATTAGTTGTACATCAACCTTAGGAGATTATTTATGAAACACTTTAAGTTTTGGTATAAACATTATAGAAAACTGAATAATCTCTATATAGTTAATTGATGTAGATTTTTCCGAATTCTTTCCATATTTCTTTATCCAAGAGAGGCTTCGTGTGTTTCTGCATATGGGGCCTCTCATTTTTATCTTATAGGAGAATATAAATGCGGTTAAAAGAAAGAACACCTTACATGGTACGTAACGATGGTGAAATATTTGAATGTAGATCCATTCATCCTTATATTCTACATGATGTAAAAGAATCCTTTGCTACTAATATGGTGGATTTATTTAATGATCCATGGTTTCTTAATTGGTTTTTAGATCATTCAAACCAAAATATTAAACCCCTAATGAAGGAATGTTTAGAATGCCTTGCTGGAGGTGTTCTTGGTATGGATGATTCTTTTGAAGCCACCCATAAATTTGGAATGGATAAAGATATTCTTAAAATATTCCTAAATGAATTATCTATAGTAGTTGATCCTAAACCTGCAAATGATATTGATGATAATTATATTGCAACTTGTAAGGCATTGTGGGAAGAATTAAATAATAGAATGAATCAAGAGTTCTTAAGGGTTAGAATGAGTGATAAATATAGAGGAGGTTCAGGTAAGGATATTTACGCTAGGGTAAGCTCTTTTGATTTTAATTGGTTTGATATAATTTGGAATCTTGTATATGAGAATAGAACCCAATTATCCTCAATTACTATTTCTGCTGATCATCAAGCTGGTAAGAAGATAAACACCCCAGATATGATTTATATAATAGATGGGCAACCAATAGATCACATGGATATAGAAGAATTTATAAATCTCAATGGTAGGCCTCTTATTGAATCTAATGAGCATCCCTACATGAAGAATCTTGAAGGTGGTCTTCCCCTTAATGAAGCAATTCCCGATTTTGGTTCTTTCCATAATAACAGAAATTATGAGGCTCATAGAGAGATTTACATCAAAACTCATTTTGTAGAAAGTAAAAGATCAAATAAAAGAACATTTGTTAAATAGGAGAGTCGTCTAGTGGTCTAGGATAACGGTCTCCAAAACCGTGGACTGGGGTTCGAATCCCTGCTCTCCTGCCATAAATTTTTCATCTCACTACAGAAAGTAGTTGATTCTTCTTCCCCTTTATTATATAATAAATGTAGAAAATGTGGGTGAGGTAAGAAGATGAAACAGTACAAGATTCAGGTTGAAAATTACTACAAGGAATCCCTTCAGGTAGTACTTGAACTACTCGAAACCGCAGGTGCCAAGATCGTCAGCTACGATGATAAGGCAATCGACAGTGAGGTGATCGTCAACTACGCAGGTGATGATTTTCAAGAAGTCGTGACCGAGATCGAAGAAACGAACGTTGCAGGTTGCCATATTCATAATTGGATTCAGGTGAGGTAAATATGCTATTCAAAGATCTTCTTGATGTTATTGATGATAACGAAGTTATAGACTTTGCGGCTGATATTGATGTAGATGGTGAACCTGTTATCAGTGTTGCTGTTATGATTTGAGGTGAGATAATGCTTGTTGAGAATTTACTGGAGGGTCTCGAAAAGTCCTGCCGATTATTCTTCATTGGTAAGACTGGAGGATCACTGACACTCTGCAGCTCCGTTCTGGACATTCCTACTGAATTCATACACAGCGAAGTAGAAAGTGTCACTACTGATTCGATGGGTAAAAATATCTTAACAGTTTACGTGAGGTGAATATATGGATAAGTGTTATATGAATGGTGGTTGCTTGACTTGTCAATTTGCAGATCGGGATGAGAAAAACCGTTACGCAGGTCCCTGCTCGGGCTACGCAAATTGCTCTTATGAAGGGTACAAAGGTCCTGAACCTGAAATGTATGAAGGGGAGAAGGATGAATATATTCAGCTTCTTGAAGGCATTGTAAAGGGAGCTCTTGGCGATGAATTAGCTGAAGCTGCTTTTGCTGAAATGAAGAGAAGGGTAACCGAGTAAATTAACTGAAGAAGTACTGCAGAGATTAGTAGATTTACTTTTTCTTTGATACTATAATATTCATAGAGGAAACAAGAAGGGGTGTTTAAGTAAAATATGTTAAGAAGAAAGTCGTTTGAATTTACTATTACCATTCTTAGAGGCTCCATTGGTGAGCATGGAAAGGATGAAACAGTCAGGCTTGTGCATAAAGGCAAAGACATTCATTCTGCTCGTAGAGCTATGCACAGGATTCTCGTACACAACAATAAAGGTATTCTTTATAGTATTGAAAGTGAAAGGGAATTGCCTGTAGCTGAGTAAAGATTAACCAAACTTCTTTCTTGTATTTATATATGTGGTCTGTGGTGTAACGGTAGCACGGAGGATTGTGGCTCCTCAGGTAAGAGTTCAACTCTCTTCTCTCCAACCAGGTGCCTTAGTGGAACTGGATAACACGTCAGCCTCTCAAGCTGAAGATTATGCGTTCGAGCCGCATAGGCATCACCAATGTAAAACGAACCTGTCCTTCAAAGCTTCCACAGTAAGAGAAGCGAACACATGCGGGGTTAGCTCAGCTGGGAGAGCACCTGCCTTACAAGCAGGAAGTCGACAGTTCAAGTCTGTCACCCCGTACCATGAGAAAGTAGCTAGCTTGATAACCTAGTGAAATCTCAACACCTGTCGTTTAACGTTAAAGAGGACCCCACCCCTGAGTACTCAACTTATCACTGAGGAAACGGGGAGGAGATGCAGGTACTAAGAATCCTGTCAGGTGTATAAATATCCGCTTGTAGTGAAATGGATATCACAAGAGACTTCTAATCTTTTATTCCAGGTTCAAATCCTGGCAGGCGGACCACCGTAAGTGAAGTATCATGGCAGGCTGAGATGCGATACATAGAAAATTGCCAACATGGCTGGATAGCTCAGTTTTTGGTCAGAGCGACGGACTGAAAATCCGTATGTCGGTGGTTCAAGTCCACCCCCAGCCACCAGCAGGAAATTTGATAGGTGCTCCCATGTCAGTGCAATTCTGGCTAGTCACCAAAGTGGAGTGGGGGAGTAAGGACGTGAAACGCAAGTTGGTGCAAGCCCAGCCCCTGTCATTTTTCTTTTTCATGGGTCGGTATCCATAGAAGCGATTGGGGCGGACTGTAAATCCGTTACATCAGAAACACCGGTGGTGCAACTCCATCCCGGCCCACCAGATGGGAGAGACGCAGATTGATACTGCATCTGTAAAAGTGCAGAGATGTCCTGATCAGACATCGAGGAGGTTCAATTCCTTCCTCTTCCACCATTAAGCATGCATGACGTCGGCGGAGTAGCTTAACGAAGAGCGCTGAATATTCAGAGATCGCAGATAAAATAGATATGATTGCGCCCCGCAAGTCATGTATGCTATATCGCCGCGTGGTGAAACTGGCAGACACGCTGGATTTAGGATCCAGTGAGAGATCGTAAGGGTTCAAATCCCTTCGCGGTGACCAAATTTGACAAACTGTCAGGACGCCCCCTGCACTGCAACCCGTCCTGGCAGCCCCTGTCAAATCTTATGTGGGTGTAGCTCAGTGGTAGAGCACTTGACTTTTAATCAAGGAGTCGGGAGTTCAAGTCTCCTCACTCACACCATAATGTATGTAAAATTAGGAGTTGCATATGATGCCAAACATTTGGGAAGAAGCAAAAAGTATGAACGAGGACATGCTTAATGAAGACGCAGTGATAGAGGAAGCGGAGAGAGTCGCAAAAAACTTTGTCAAGCACACTTATCACTACACTGTCCTCCCCAAGGAATGCTATTACCCGGAAGACGACGGCCTTTATGATGATCTTTGGGAGGGCCCCTTGCCTTGAGAGTTTATGATATTTACATCGGGGCTATTCCCTACGAAGAAGACGAAGACCTGCTCACACCAAGGTACAAAACTAGGCCAGTTATCATTCTTGATAACAGCGCTGGAATTATATTAAATGTTGCTCCTATTACTAGTCACGGGGTTAGAGAATGGGATTCAGGCGACTATAAGATCATCGATTGGAGAGAGGCAGGTTTAAGAAAACCATCCACCGCGAGACTAGATAAGTTGGTGGATCTTAATCACATGAATCTTGGCGGAAGAGTGGGTAGGTTGACAGTGAGAGATATCAAGAACGTGGCTAGCATTCTTGGAAGGAGTGAAGAAGATATAGACGAAGGCCTATGTTCTTTTCCTTCGTATTAAAGAAAACTTTTTAATTTAGATGTTTAAGGTACCTTAGAAATTTATGTTATAGTATCCAATAGAAGTAGGATGCATAATTTAATCTCACCCATACTGTTTATTTTTATAAGGTAGCCTAAATGACACGTTTTGAGGTACTAAATAAATATCACTTATACGAAACAGTTGATGACATGGTTGACTATCTATGTTCAAGTGTGGACCTTGAACTTTGCTTTCTGTGTACTAAACTGAAGGAATGCCAAACAAATAGTTATATTTCTTCAGATATTTGCAAAGAGGGTGTTAAAAAATACCTGTTAGAGGACCTGTAATTAAATGGTTAGGTATAAGCAAGAGGTGAAGAGTGTTAACAGATATTGAAATTGCACAACAAATTACTATAAAGCCTATTAGTAATGCTGTACATTACCTAGGCATTTCAGATGATGAGGTCGAGTACTATGGTAAATATAAAGCCAAGCTCGACTTATCTATTATGAATCAAAATAAACCTGATGGTAAGCTAATTCTTGTTACAGCCATTACCCCAACACCTGCAGGTGAGGGTAAGACTACAACAACGATTGGACTTGCAGATAGTCTAGCAAGACTTGGGCATAAAACAGTAGCTGCTCTACGTGAGCCTTCTCTTGGCCCTGTTTTTGGTATTAAGGGTGGAGCTGCCGGCGGTGGTTATGCACAGGTAGTCCCGATGGAAGATATTAACCTCCATTTCACCGGAGATTTTCACGCTATCGGTGCAGCAAACAATCTTCTTGCTGCTATGCTTGATAATAGTATCTTTCACGGTAACCCTCTTAACATTGATCCTGAAAAGATTACATGGAAGAGATGTGTTGATATGAACGATCGTCAGCTTCGTTATGTCGAGGATGGCCTTGGTGGACCTAAATCAGGTGTGCCCAGGAAGGATGGATTTGATATTACAGTTGCTAGTGAAATTATGGCAATTCTATGCTTATCTACCTCCCTTTCGAATCTTAAGGAGAGACTTGCAAGAATAATTGTAGGTTATACTTGTGATGGAGAGCCTGTAACTGCGAGAGACCTAAAAGCCGTAGGTGCTATGGCTATTCTCCTTAAAGATGCACTCAAACCCAATCTTGTTCAGACACTAGAAGCTACGCCTGCTATTGTTCATGGTGGTCCATTTGCTAATATTGCACATGGATGTAATTCCATCATCGCTACTAAGACAGCCCTTAAGCTTGCTGATTATGTAGTTACAGAGGCAGGGTTTGGTGCTGACCTCGGTGCCGAAAAATTTCTTGATATTAAATGTAGAACTGCAGGCCTTACCCCCAATGCTGTTGTTGTAGTAGCAACAATTAGGGCTCTTAAGATGCATGGTGGACTGACTAGGACTGAATTGGAACATGAAGATTTAGAAGCATTGAAGAACGGTCTTCCTAATCTTCTTAGACATGTCTCTAATATTACTAATGTCTACCATCTCCCTGCCGTTGTTGCTATTAACAAGTTCCCCTCTGATACTGATGCTGAAATTTCTCTTGTAATAGAAGAATGTAAAAAGCTAGGTATCGATGCTATTCTGTCTACTGCATGGGCAGATGGCGGTGCAGGTAATATCGATCTTGCTAGCAGGGTTGTTGAACTTTGCGAACAGAAGAGTAATTTTAATTATTCTTATGATGAAAAATTATCTATTAAAGATAAGATTCTAGCAGTTACTCAAAAGATTTATGGTGGTGACGGTGTTGACTACACGCCCGAAGCACTTGAACAAATTAAAAGATTAGAAAGTCTTGGATTTGGATCTCTTCCAATTTGTATAGCTAAGACACAGTATTCTTTCTCCGATGATGCAAGTAAGTTAGGAGCGCCTGAACATTTTAATATTACAGTTAGAAATGTAAAGGTGTCAGCAGGTGCAGGGTTCATTGTGGTGCTTACAGGCAATATTATGACAATGCCTGGATTGCCTTCTATTCCTGCAGCGGAAAAGATGGATATTGATGAAGAAGGGAAAATTACAGGACTTTTTTGAAAATATAGTTGATTTCTTAATTGAGATATGATATAATAAATATAGAATAAGAATTAAAGGAGCAGGATAAATGGAAGACAATTGGACAAGCAGAGCAAAAAATGGAACAAAGAAGTATGTTTATGAGCTTATGAAGCATGCAGGTTGGAGCATTCAGGATCCAGAAGATATTCGCTCTGCTGCGGGTGGTTATAAAATTAGCTACCTGTGTGACACCAAGCGAGATGCAGAGCGACTTTGTGAAGAAGCAAAAGAGGTTGCTCGTGAGCTGGGCATCAGAGTTTATGCAACAAATACACGAAAGTATGTAAGTGATCCCATGAGAAGCGATTGGAGGGATGAGTATAGCTTCTTATATGATTCAGAACATCCAGCGGACATTGAGGAATGGAACAGGTTAATGGACGAGTACGATATGCCTATTGATCTAGATTGGGATGAAAATCCTGCAACGTATGAGAAAGGACGAACTGGAAAATGGGGTGAATATGAAGGCCTGGGAATTAAGTTTATAAGTTATAAAGCAATGTCTTCTCCTAACATTAAAGATTTTATGTCAAAAGCTGCTGAACGTAGGTACTGGGCAAACATTGTTGTTGAACCTTACTACCCTGAAAAGTAAAATAAATTTTTAGGTCCTCACAGCACACTTTAAATGCAGTTCCTCTGTATATTAATGTGTAATTATAGTACAACAAAACCTGTTCTTGCCAGTTCCGCAGTAAGAGAACTGGATATATTTATGCTGGTGTAGCACAATTGGCAGTGCAGCTGATTTGTAATCAGCAGGTTGTCAGTTCAAGTCTGACCACCAGCTCCATATCAGGAAATTTATTTACAAGCTATTGTTGCTTACTTCTTTTATAAATGGTTAATGAAGATTTAGATCAGCAGCAAAATAATTTATCAAACTTTCCTGATTTTTTATATTCCAGCTAGTAGTCCTTACTTCGCTAAAAAGCATCATTCTGTTAAAATGGTTCAGGGCTACAATAATTTTTATTTGAGAGATTTTCAGCTACTATGACTTACTTCTTAAAATCAGGCAGGTTACATCCCGCAACCACTCAGTCGTAGAATACCCTGAAAATCTTTTTTTTTATACACCATGGAGGTGAATTATGAAAGATGTATTTAAAGATTATTTATTTACCAAGGGTTATTTTGTAAGCGATCCCGCAGAGCCTCAACATTCTGCTGAGTATACGTTTAATGCACTTGTTGGTCTCGGAAAACTATTTAATATTGTAATTGATAAGAACGCAAACCTTGCAACTGTTGACATGCTTCATATAGCTGAAACAGGAATAGGAACAGTTTCAGTACCTGCTCCCTTCTATATTGGATTTCCCTCAAGTGTTCGTGAGCTTACAAAAGATCAATTATTGTTGGACCAACTCTATTCGTACTTCATTACTTATGGTCTTAATGATTTTGAGGGTGAAGGTACAAGATCTATCTTTGAAGAGCAGATTGAAAGAGGTGTGCTTGATGAGAAAACAGAGGTGAAGCATTTTGAGATTCTAACAGAGAAACAAGCACATGATAAGCTTCGTTCTTGTGTGGATGATCTTTTATCCTCAACTCGCCCCTTAAGTAAATCTCAATATGATTTAGTAAAGCAATACATTGTTGATTATTCCTATGCCCCCACCTCAATTGCAAGTAAAAATACTGCGATTAAACTGCTCAATGATATACGTGATCTTGAACTTACATCTTTTTTATGTCTTCCTGATATTATAAAGTTAGTAGAGGAAATGATACAGGCGGAAAAACCGGACAGTTCTTACATGTTTAGGGATAAATCAAAACTTCCTAAGCTTACTAAATTAAATTTACCAAATAGAGATAGAAAATTCATCACTGCTGTTATTAGAAGAGTGATCGAAAAACAGCTTGTAAACCTAACTGGCCATCAATATCGGGTCACCCATAATCAAGTGATTGAGTGTCTTGAGAAGAGAAAGCTGTGGAAGGGCCTACTTCATCACATTCACTTCAACCCCCAAACGGACCTTGAGAGCTATTTTGTTTCTATTATCTACAATGATGATATTAAGTCAAAAATGTCTTATGTAGAAAAATACATCGCTCAAGGAGATATTAAATCAGCCTGCGTTATCTTAACTCATGCGAAGGGCGCCACGGCGGTGCTCAGACACATGAACTATCTTCTTAGTCGTTGCAATAATGAAGAAGATAAAAAGTACGTGATAGACACTGCCTTTACGTCAAATGCAGCTGTTGCTCTTATTCAACAACTTTATAACTATAGCTACTATAATGTAGATAATAGAAATGCTAGACATTTTAAATTCACACATCAAAATCTTCTTAAAACACATACAGAAGAACAATGGGAAGTTAATAAAAGACGTTCCTATATTACTGAGAAAGATAAACAATTAATTCTTTCTGCTCTTGAAAATAAATTACAAACACTTCTCAAGGGAAGATTAAATAAAGTATATATTGATGAAGGTATGAACTTAAAAGCAGTACCTATCCAAGAAACTGCAGGCAACAGTGGTTATGGTGTCCTTTCTAGGGGCAGTAGAGTTCACTTAGATGGTAGAACTGTACGCTTATTCACCTATTGGGAAAAAGTAAATGACATAGATCTTTCAGTTATGGGCATTGATGATAAGGGCAACTTGATTGAGTTCTCTTGGAGAACCTTCTACAATAATCAAAATGATGCTATTTGCTTCTCTGGAGACCAAACACGCGGCTATGAGGGTGGTTCAGAATACATCGATGTAAGCCTCGATAAGTTTAAGAGTAGGTATCCAAATATTAAATATTTGGTAGTCTGTGATAATGTATATTCAGGTACTCCTTTTAATTCCTGTACGTGCACTGCAGGCTACATGTTACGCGAAAAGGTGGATAGTGGAGAAGTATTTGAACCTAAAACGGTAAAGAGTTCGTTCTTAGTTCAAGGTGATACTACTTTCTCTTACCTATTTGCTATTGATATTGATGCAAATGATTTTGTATGGTTAAATGTAAATAAAGATAGCAATGCAACAGTGGCGGGAACCACAGATTTCGATTTCTTAATTTCCTATATTGAATCCACCAACGTTCTTAATCTTCAATCTCTATTTACCTACATGGCAACTGAAGTAGTAGATAACATGGGGGATGCAGATATAATTGTAACAGATAAGGTGTTAAAAGGTATTGGAAATGGACAGACAATTATTCACAGTAATGATGTGGAGAAAATTATGTCTTTAATCCAATAAATTGAAAAGAATACCTGACAATAATTTTTAAGATCAACTAAAATTAGTTGATCTTTCTTTTTGTTTATTATATAATATGTATAGAAAGTGAGATGTGAGGTAAAAATAACTATGAGGAAAGAATTATTCGATACCATTTATAATTCTCTTTTTGATAAGTACACAGAATGTGAAACCAGGCTTTCTCATATTCATTCCAGAAAAGATTTTGAAAGCATGGTTCTTTCCGATTTGATGGAACTAAAAGAATGGGCAAACAGTGCGCTTGCAAGTATGACTACTATTGTAATGGTGGATTTTTATCACATTGTAGGCATGGGAGATCTTACAGTAATTCAATCTTCCAAGCTTACGTCGTTAATGCGTAAATATCTTAGCTACAGGACTATTCTTAAAACTATTGCAAGTCATTTTAATTCTTTTGATGATATTCCTGAAATTCCTACAGGTTCTAAATACGTACTTCAAAAACTGGCCAAGGGAATTGAATTGCACGACGGCAAAGGTGAGGAATTTGAAGAAAAAGCGAGTCTTACGGATTTACCCGGCAAAAAGAAGACGGAATTTTCTGGGGGTTGCTGCTTTAGGTTGGAGGATAATGTTATCTTCTTGAACGATAATCAGAAAAGAGATTTCTTTGATGGCTTTAACAAGTTAGGATGCGGTACTGCAGGTAAGTTTGAAAATTTTGAGAAGAAGTTGAATAATCACTGTAGCTATCTCGGCATCGACTGGGAAGCGTGCAAGGAAGGCGGCTGGGTAGGTAGAATTACATCTACAAAGGTCTGCCAAAAGATAAAAGAATGGGCCGAAAACAATAAGGGGGTAGAGGTAAAGTAATGCTTGAGACGATAAAATTAATGAGAAACAATCTGGACAACTGGAAGGACATACTTACCAATCCTCCTTATAATCTCTCTTTAAGCGAAGATGGTGATTATGTTCTTCTTAAATACAATCAAATAGCTAGTGATTTTAGTCAAAAGATTTGTAATGAGTGCAGGGGCCTGGTTGTTAATAAGCACACCCTTACCCCTGTTGCTCTCAGCTTCTTTAAGTTCTACAACGTTGGGGAGCAATACGCAGCTGAAATTGACTGGGACTCAGTAAGTGTTCAAGAAAAGGTAGATGGTTCTAAAATCTTAGTATGGTGGGACAATATTCATAGTAAATGGAGAATTAGCACCTCGGGTACTCTTGATGCTACTGACGCTAAGGTTAATTCTCCACTACTCTCTAAGCCCATTTCTTTTAAAGCATTGTTTGAAGAAGCTTTGTGGAATGATATTACCACTCTCGACAGTTTATTTACTCATCTTGATTGCTCTAAGTGCTACACCTTTGAACTTGTTTCTCCTTATAATCGAGTAGTTGTTCCCTACGATACTGCTCGTGTCTATCTTATCGGCATGAGGGATGTTAATACCTTTGAAGAACAATTTCCTGATATAAAAGATCTCCCTGTTTGGCGCCCTTGCAGCTACAATCTTTCTAATCTTGATGAGTGTAAGAAAGCGCTGGAAGAAATGGATTGGGATGAAGAAGGATTTGTCGCAGTTGATAAGTACTGGAATCGAGTAAAAATTAAGAACACAAAATGGTTGCAAGCTCATTATCTTGCAAACAACGGCGTACAGAGTAAGGTTCGCATTCTTGAAATCATTGAACATAATGAACAAAATGAATTCTTAGCATACTTTCCTGAATATCAAAAACGTTTTGCAGAGCTTACATGCTTACTTGATTATTTTATCCAAGAAAGTGTTAGCGCTATTGAGGATACGGAAGCCCATGGCCCGTATGAAACTAAAAAGGACTTTGCACTTTACGTAATGAATAATCATAAAGATATCAGTGCTTTACTTTTTAGATGGTACAATGATCGTCCTGAGTGTGATCTTGATGCATATGTACGTGAATGGTTTCTTAGATGCAGTAGAAACTACAAAATGCAGGTTCTAAATTTGAAAGACTAAATAATTTGCTAAATTATACGTACTTATAAAGATTTCTCGTACGAGGAGATTTTAATGGCTAATAATAAATCAATACAACTTCTAAGAGGAAACGGTCTCAGCAGTAATCAAGTTCTCTTAACTGGTCAACCCTACTATGATATGGAAAATAATAACCTATATATAGGGAATACCAACAACGCAGCCATAAATGCAGTAGATTCCATACACTCTATAAGTTTTAATATTCAAGCCTACTGGGAAAATGTAAAGAACAAGACAGTAGCTGTAAGAGCTGGAGATCGTGCTTTTATAGAATTGAAGGAAGCAGGTATTCATCCTGTACTTTGCGTCGATGCTGATTATACAGGCTCCACATGGCAAACCTCTTTTTGGGCTCATAGTTCTAGCATGTTAATTTCTTCAACTACAGATTGGGCTAAAACAGTTGTGTATGATGTTTTACACAACACCATCCTTAGGTTACTATTTCCTAATTATCTCAAGGATATGATTACCCCGATAAGCAAGTCTTCAGATACCGCTACTGCTAGCAGTAGCAGCACTCTTTGGGTACCTTCAGTGGAAGAAATCTGGGGCAATGTATCAGTTTCGGGTATGGTTAAAACTAATTCAACTCGGTTTGAATATTATAGACAGTTGCTGACATCGATGGGCAGGACCACCCCAACTACAGCGACCCCTGAGCTATCTAGCAATCATATTAGGTGGTTAAGAAATAGATCTTCATCATCGGCTTCAAGCTGGTGCGCTTTAGCTACTAATGGTGCTACTAGCATTGATTCCGCAAACAGTCAAAACAGTATAATTTACTGCTTTACAATTAATTAACACCTCTTTCGCAAATACTTGTCAGTTATCTTACAAATTTGTTAAGATCAACTATGTTTTTAGTTGATCTTTCTTTTTACTTACTATATAATTATATATGAAGAAAATAGATGTGGGGTATATATTATGACTAAGACAGAACTTTTCAAAGAGCTTATTCCGGACAGCGGCGACAGGGAAGAATTAATTAACCTCTGCAAGGCCTTTCTTAGACATTACTATAAAGCAGAGACTTATAATTACCATATGAAACTTAAGGATCTTCTTGAGCGGGTTATTCAACAGCTTGCTTGGATGAATGATCTAGATGTATATTTTAACAAAAACTATCCTGATAAAATTACATTTGTAAGACATTGTGATGAAAGCAAGTGCTTTAGAGTAGATGCTCTTGTAGGAAATATCATTGAGGAATAATGGATATGAAATTTGAAACATTTATTGACAATCTTTGCAAGTTTGATGATATTTCGATTCTTTATAAGTATCTTTATCTCTCAGGAGATAACCATGTAATCCTAAATATTGATAGATCTAATCATACTGAGACTTGGCATGTTTGGATGGATGATAATATGCAGGTTTGGGGTACTGAAACTGTTCCTGTTCCTCTTAAACTTAACATGATTGATCTGCTTAGTGCAATTGAAAACTTGAAACAGGATAGAGAGCACCTGCAAGTGAGAAATGAAAAGGGAGAACCACTGTTTGGTTCAAGATGGGCAGAGATCAAATACACTGTTGAACATATGAAAAATGCGACAAGGCTTAAAGATGAATACTAAGAGAATTAAAATAATGTCCAGGAAAGAGGCAAGTGATTTCAGCTTTACGAACTTCCAGGAGAGGACAATCATAATCTCAATAGCTGCACTTGAAGAGTCTGCTAATACCTTCAATAGGGGTAATCCTAACATCGTTGGTATTCTTTTTCTCAGATTCGATGACGTGGAATCTGATGAATTCAACCACATGACTAGAAGAGATGCTGAGAGAATTATCAAATTTGTTAACGATAACCTCGACAAAGCAGATCAGATTATTGTTCAGTGTGGTGCTGGCATCAGCAGAAGTGCAGGAGTAGCAGCAGCTTTGATGCTGATTCTTAACGGTGACGATAGTCCTGTTTTTGATAATCCTAAATTTTGTCCTAATAAGTGCTGTTACAGAACTCTTCTTAACACCTTCTTTGGTTCTTTCAATGAAGAAGAGATTGAAGAAAAATTTAAGCACAATATTGAAGTTTGGTGTAAAGAAAATCTGGATTGAGGTGATGTATGGACGAGAAGAAAATAGTAGAAAATGTACTGCATGATGTTAAAAACGCGATGCTTGTAGTAGCGGTTTACAATGAGTATTGCAATGACTGGGAATGCCAAAAACTGAGAGAATATGTAGATGAAATCATTAACTACGTAGCCAAGAAGTATGAGGTAGAAGTAAAATGAAACCACAGATATACAATGGTGGACCTGTGCCCCTGGGACGAGTTAATGAATCGATGATGGCATATTATGACAGAGATACAAAAGTCATGTATTTATTGCACACATATGCAGGCCACGCCAGCATATGTGTTATGGTGGATCGGGACGGAAAACCATTACTTTATGAGGATAAATAAAAATGGATAAAGAAAAAGAGAAATATGTGGTGAAGTTTTCAGCTAAAGAGTGCGAAGGGTTCAAAACAGTTATTGAAGTTTTAAGAAACCTTGAAAAAGAGTGTCCTCAAATTATAAGGGACGCTTTTGAAAATGTAGGCTATGTTTCAAATAGTCCGGTTTACAACTGGCTTATTCAAACCAGTAATACACATGAAAATAACATTAACATTCTCAGAGCAACTACAATGGTTTTGAGAGGAATTCTTAACTGTGATGAAGAGGAAGTTAAGGGTGAATGTCCTTGGTTATCCTCATATACAAGAGCTATTAGAAGCGAGGAGAAATAAAATGGACATGGCAGGGTACTACGCAAAAAAGAAAGAAACAGAAGAGATGAGAGACCTTGTACTTGAAGGCTTACATAAAGGAAACCATAAAGATCCTGATACCGGTGAGCTTTATCCCTTCTTTGTAAGTCAAATATTCTCAGTTGTAGATATTTTGCAGGAACATGGATACCATAAGGCAGATGACACCTGTAAAGAAACACTGAAAGAAGTGCTTACAAAAGCGCTGTCCTTAATTAAAAAAGAAAGAGATGAAATAGCACCCTTTCCAAAATCTTCCTTTACAGCTATCTCACGAGGGCTGGATGGAATGGTAATGGGCTTAAATAGAGCACTATCCGTAATAAGAGTTATTGCATCTAATTATGGTGTAGAAATAGAAGATAATTAAAAAAAAAAAATAAATAGTGAGGAAGTGTCGGCAAAAGAGCAGATGGGTGATAATTGAGAATGCAGTTATTTTGTTAGCCTTAGCTGTTTCGATGGTGAGTAGTGCGATAGGGTTAGGGGCAACGGCAGCGAATGGAGAATATCCTATAAATGTATTTGCCTATGTCAGTGCTGGATCTTATTGTGTCACCATTGTCACAATATTAGTTGAACTGGTTCGAGTCTTAATATTGACCGTGAGATTTGAAAAAAGTAAAAAGACAAAAGGCACGACCAGTAAATATATGTACAAGATTGCTCATGCGGCAAAGGATGTATGAAAATGTATAGAGATAGAAGATATGGTATAAAAAAAATAATTGTAAGCGACTTGTCAAGATTAGACATATTGAAATTCCGCGAGGAAGCAATAAGGTCGCAACCAGTGAATAGTCCAATTCGCCCTGCTGTGGATGTGCAACAGATAATTTCAAGGGGTATTCAACGTTCTAAAGCACAAAAGCGTAAAATAAATTTCGGAGATATGGATGTTTAGTTTTAACGGCGAAAACTTCAAAAATGAAGGTTACAAGGTTTATGCTAGCCCACCCGTAGAGGAGGAAGATGAGGCATATAAGACCATCAAGTCGCATTGGGAAAACTTTGTGGCATTAAACGATCCCGCATTAGAAGAAAATCAAGATTACTTCATAAACAAAAAAAAATCTTTATGAGGTGATTAGGCGGTGCCACAAACGTGCGCTGTATCATTATGTTTTCCATAATTTAGAAGGAATATGTGAATATAAAGCACTTGCCATAGAGTGTTTTTGGATTAACACCTTAAAACCTTTTATGGTTGTAAATCCAGAATCAGTGATATACAATTGCCCCAATGAGATGTTCTCTTTCTTCTTAATAATGAATTTAATAGAAGAATTATACAGAGGAATTTTCCCCGATAAAGAATTTCAATATCCCAGCGACAAAAGAATTAAAGACATAATATATAAATTCAAATTTTGTTCGCTATCGAGGGAAGCCATGATTGCGTTTGTTGAAACATTCGCAGACACTTATGGGATTGGAATTTCGTTCATTTTGGATAAGAAATAGGATAGAAATAGTCCGACACACCTGTCAAAACGACAGATTTTGTACGGACAGCGCACCTCGTCGCAATACGACGGACTTTGCAGGTCCTTGCCATATGGCAAGGACTTTGCATTTAACGATAGGCTGAACCGATCGGCTTGCTCATTCCCATTTATTGATTTAGAAATTCAAAGGAGAAGGGTATGGAAGGGACAATTCTTATCAAGCTGTACCGCAACGGGATTTCGAGCGGGGACTATTCCGATCTCAATCTGGAGAACTTCGAGCAGCGGAAGAAGGAAGCGGCAGAGTTTGCACGGTCTCGCGGCAAGAGAATGCTTTTCACGGTTTGCCAAGCTGTGGATATCTGCGAGTTTGATGCGTTCTGCGAAATCGTCACCGATACGGAGCTGACCGAAGAAGAGATTAAGCAAGTAGATGAGTTTCAGGAAGCTCTTTATGGGGATACTGTCTTATCAGAACAAAAAATGCGAGAAGTAGAAGAAAACTATCTTGCAACACTACTGGATGCAGAGGTTAAAAATGGTAATAATTGATGGGAGGGCAGTTGCTCAAAAAGTCAGAAACGAAGCCAAACAGGCTATTCAGGAAAACGGTTTTTGGCGCTCACCCCGCCTTGTAATTTTTAGGGTGGGCGATAACTCTGCATCTGCTACTTATGTCAGGAATAAAACAAAAGCCAGTCAAGAGGTAGGTATCGAAGTTGAGGATGCTTACCTAACAACATGCACTCAAGAAAGTCTTGAGAGCTCTATTGAGAATATGAACTACGATGAGACGGTAGATGGTATCTTAGTACAGCTTCCTCTTCCCGCATATCTTGATAGTAATAAAGTCCTCAATTCAATTGATCCAGAAAAAGATGTTGATGGATTTACGGATATCAACATGGGTAGACTCTTTGCAGGTAAGGAATGTACTGTGGCGTGTACGCCTGCGGGTATTATGAGACTGCTTGATGAATATAATATTGAGATTGAAGGTAAAAAAGTAGTTATTGTAGGTCGTTCTAATATTGTAGGAAAGCCCATGGCCGCTCTTATGCTTAATAGAAATGCCACTGTAACTATATGTCACTCTAAGACTAAAAACCTAAAAGAAGAGTGCCTACAGGCAGATATTCTCATTGTCGCAATTGGCAAGCCCAAATTTATTACTGCTGACATGATAAAAGAAGGTGCAGTAGTTGTTGATGTTGGCATCAATAGAGATGAGAATAACAAGCTTTGCGGTGATGTTGATTTTGAAAATGTTGCACCTAGATGTTCTTTTATCACTCCCGTACCTGGAGGTGTAGGACCAATGACGGTTGCAATGCTCATGAAAAATACATATGAGGCTATGAAGAAGAGATATGAATGAGGATCTCAAGATATTTACTGACAATATAGATCCAGCTACTATGTCTCAACTACATGAAATGAGAAAATCTGGATTGTTTGACCATATCAGGATCATGCCCGATGTCCATGCAGGAAAGGATTCTGTAGTTGGGTTTACCGCCAAATTTAAAGATAAAATTTCCCCTTTTACCATTGGTACCGATATTGGTTGCGGTATGTATGTCGTCTACCTTGGAAAAGTTGATATTGATCTTCCAAGGCTGGATGCCGTTATTAGAAATTATATTCCCAGTGGCAAACATGTTGGGGACCGTAGTAAAGAACTTAACAAACTCCTAAAACAGCTTGACTGTTATAAAGAGCTTAAACATATTGATGAACTCCAATCCTCCCTTGGTACTTTAGGAGGAGGTAACCATTTCATTGAGGTTGATCAAGATGAGAATGGTTATAAATACCTTGTTATTCATACAGGCAGTAGGAATCTTGGAAAGCAGGTAGCTCAGGTTTATCAATATCTTGCACTTAGAAGAAAGAAGTTAAAAGAACTTGATCCTGGAACCCCTGACCGCTTATGTTATCTTGAAGATACTCACATGTTCCACTACCTCTTTGATTGTCAACTTTGTAATCAATTTGCAAAAATGAATAGAGAAGCAATTGCGGAAGTTATCATTAAAATGATGAAGTTAAATCCAGAAGGCGCATTTGATTGTCCTCACAATTATATTGCAGATAGTATTGTTAGAAAAGGTGCTGTAGCTGCATATAAAGGAGAAGGTGTAATCATTCCTTTAAATATGAGAGACGGTGCAATTATGGGTACAGGACTTAGTAATGAAGATTGGAATTGTTCTGCACCTCATGGTGCTGGAAGAATCATGAGTAGAAGTGAAGCTAAGAAAAATATTTCCTTAGAGGATTATAAGAAATCCATGGAGGGTATTTATTCATCTTCTATAAGTGCAAATACGATTGATGAATCTCCTTTCGCCTATAAACCACCTCAAGAAATTGTGGATAAAATTGAACCTACAGTGTGCATATGGAGAATTATTAAACCAATTTATAATTTCAAAAGTGGAAGAGATTAACGTTTTTTTTTTAGTTGATCTCTTTTTTGTTTTATATTATAATAAGTATGAAGATAAAAGGCGGAATAAACATATGAAAATCGTTCAACTTCAATTTGATGATGGCGGCCCTTACAGTCTTTGGGATAGTACAGTTGCGTATGCAGGGCCTGTAAGTGTTTGTATTGATCTTCAAGACGAACAATATCTTGTAGTATTAAAAAATGGGGATCTCAGGTGGAAAGAAGAAGGCGTTCCTATAGAATATGGAAAGCCCAATAGATATGAAAAAGCATTTAAAAAAGCAAAAAAGAGAGCTCAAGAAATTTTTGAAGAATTTGTTAAAGAATATTTTGTAGAGGTATAAGTAGTTATGATTATGCAAATTTCTTATAAACCAAATAATGGAAATGAAGAAGAAGAAAAAACATTCTTTTACGATGGCCAAATCTATGATACTGAAGATAAGGTAAAGCAGGCTTTGGAAATTGCTGATATGCAAGGTGAAGTGGAAGGCGGGTTTGTTCTTGGGAATAAAGGCTGTAAAGTACTTCATGAAATCTTTTGTCAGGTTGAAGAGGACACCGTAAAGAAGTTTGATAAGTGATTTTCTCGATGAAATGATTTTTGTGTGAGGTAAAGATATGAAATTAAAAGAAGTTAGAAAAGAAGATAATATTTATTACCAGGGCGCTTTTTGGATTATAGGCGACACTGTTAAGAACATTAAAAGAGGAAAATTTACAATTAGGGGTATTCAAATCCCTTCCAACTATGATGGTGAATATTTAAGATCTTTTGTAAGTAAAGCTTCTCTAACACATAAACGACTTTGGTCTGAATATTCTGATGGATTTGAGGATAAGTCCTGGAATTATTTTCCTCGAGGGAGAGTAGCAATTTATAAGGGGACAGCTTATATCCATCTTAATAGCTTGTTTAATCAACCTGATATTATTGATAGAATTATAGAGCTGTATAAAATTGAAGACTTGGAAATCGAGGTAGATCTTAATGATACCTATCAGGGCAGTCATTATGATTTTCTCTTGGAGTGATAAAATATGTTAAAAACTTATTTAATCTATGTACGTAAGTATAGCATAGTTACAAATGATTATCAGCTATATGTTTATAAAGCCACAACCCCTGATATTTTTCATACTATGGGAGAAATCCCTTATAGAACAATTGAGGAGATAAAAAGAATTGACTATATAGAATATACTGAAGAAAAAGAGCAGTGGTGGAAAGAACAGGGTTATGATATTTTAAGTTGGCATGATAAATACCCGTATGCGGAGAGTAAAAATGATTGTTAAACAGTTTTTTGAAATTTTTTAGATGGAGATATCAATTTTGATATTTACATTGATGATAAAGACATTAAGATTGATCTTAATAATATTTATCAATATAGTCTTATTTTAAAATAAAAAGAGGTAAAATATATGGAAAAGTATAACAAAATCGAAACGGTTTATGTACGTGATGAAAAGACAAAGAAGGTTTATCCTCAGTATAGAAACCCTGATGTTGAGTTTCTTAAGGATCTTACCTGGCAGTTTACTGAGAAGGTAGATGGTACAAATATTCGTATTCATTGGGATGGTCACAAGGTAGAGTTTGGTGGCCGTACGGACAATGCTCAGATTCCTGCTCATCTTGTAAATCGTCTAAATCAGCTATTTGGTGGAAATGCAAATGAAGAGCTGTTTGAGCAGAAGTTTGGAGAGACAGAAGTAATTCTATTTGGTGAAGGTTATGGTCCTAAGATTCAAACTGGCGGTTCCTACCGTGATGATGTGGACTTTATTCTTTTTGATGTTCTCATTGCAGGTAATTATCAGCCCAGAGAGAGTGTAGAAGATATTGCTAATTACTTTGGTGTTGATATTGTCCCTATTCTTTTTGAAGGTCCTCTTCAAAAGGGTATTGATTATGTTAAGACCAATCCTAAGAGCGCCATTGCAAAAAATGGAGCAATGATGGAAGGGCTTGTTGCAAGGCCCAAGAGGGAACTTCGTAACCGTAGTGGTGGTCGTATTATTGTTAAGATTAAGTGGGAAGACCTGAAAGACCTTGTAGAAGAAGGTAAGGAATGAGTACCTGGGAAATTCTTTTTCTAGTAATTTTGGTAGATGTTGTAGTAGGCTTGTTACTGTTGTCTCTTTTAGATAATTTATACGGTCTTTCAGTATACAGCCCCGGCACGCTACACAAACAGACTGAGATGAACTGGTTTGGATGTATCTTTATTTATATCTTCTTACATATTCTATTCCTATTCATCTACGTTATATTTGATTTTAATCTTCTATTTCACATTAGAAGAAAGTAGTTGATTTTTCTCACCTCCTATATTATAATAGATATAGAAATAAGATGTGAGGTAAGAATAATGAAGAAGAAGCCCAGTAAAGAAGCATTGCTTGAAAGCATGCAGGACAGAATTAGTAACTCAAACTACTTCACAGTTGAGGCAGAAGTGGAAGAGAATGGGCATTTCTTCCAGTGGAGAAAATATATTAGCGCGGGCTTCATAAAAAACCTGGGCGGTATATATGCTAACTGGTGCGATAATGGTAATATAAAATTCTATAAGAGTGCTTATCTTAGAGATAGAGCATATTCCAAATTTGTAAGGGAAAATAGTGAGGTGAAATAAATGAGCATTGTGGAGAAGTATGATCAGCAACTTAAGCCCTGTCCTTTCTGTGGAGGCAAGGCTCGTCTATTCGATAATTTCTACGGCAGTGGTAATTACGGCTCAGGTTCAAATATAGCAATTGAATGTCGTGATTGCAAGCTTCAAATGAATGGCAAGGATACCAGCTGGATGGATCTTGAAGACTGTACGGCTCAAATCAGAGACATTGTAACTAAATGGAACAGGAGGGCTTAAGCATGGAAGGCTGGAACTCAAGTTCTAACTGGACATTTGAGGAATTTGTAAATGTAGTTAAACGTAACCTTGAAGAACAAGGCAAAGATGTTGTGGGTTTAGATGCAGAACATTCAGATATAGGAAATATGAATGCTATGGTTATGTGGGCAGAACAGCTTGGATACCGTGCAGAAATAACTCCAAATAGGGAAACTGTCTGGGTTTTTAAGAATTAACTATATCCATAAGGAATAAATATATGACAACAAAGAAGTTAAAAGACATCACATTTGGTGAGTTCTGCAATTACTGTGAGCATGCGGGTATTTATATGAATTCAGAGAAGAAGTGTTTGAGAAAATGCCCGTTTGCAGAACTGTGTAAAAATGAATTAAATGAGGGTGGATTGCCGTGCGCACGTTGGAGAAAATATCTTGATGAAGATATAACCCTGAATATTGGCTGAATTTATAGGTGAATATATGTTAGATTGTGGGGAAAAAGAAGAGAAAAGGTGCTATGGGCTAGATATTCCTGTAAAAGGTAAGCCCAGGTGGATCTATGAGAATCCTTATACCTACATTGAAAAATTAGGGTGTAAACCTATTGATGATTATTTTCTTAACAGGTATATGGAAGAAGAGGCACCCCTTGATAATCCTATATTTATAGATGGTCCTTATGACAGCTATAATGTTATGATGTACAGCCCCTCGGGAGAAACTACTCGTGAAGGAATTAAAAATAAAATAGCAAGTTGTTTTTGTTGCGCCTTTATTTATGGAACTTCACCCACACACAAGTATCCTTGGAGTGTTTCTTATGACGGTATGATAATTCTACCTTCGATTAAAAGAACATTTACTCAAGAAGATAAGAAGCAAATAAAACAAATGTTAAAAGACTTAAAATGGTTTGAATAAAGAGGAGACTAAATGCAAGACAGTGTTTGGGAAGAATTAAGAAAAATAGAAGAGGAAGAGAAATCAAGCTGCAAAGAAGCTTATTTTAACTCATCCAGGCTCGAAAAACATTCTCATCATAAAAGCGAAATGGGAATCGAAGATACCGAAGAGTACAATGAAGTTACACACATTCTAACTAGCTATCCGGCACTTCCTTTAGGTAAGGGTGAAATTTATGACGTGCAAGGATACCTAGATCAGAGAGACGTGGGCGTTAAATTTGTTCAATATAAGGGAAAGTTATATATTCTCAGTTCCTACAGAGACGATCCTGTAACCGGAGAGGCACTTACATGTCATGTGGAACCTATAGGCGCTGTATTAAGAAAGGCAGATCCTTATAGATTTTATAGGAAAACAAATAAGCAAGGTGATTATAGGTATAAATGTGATTTAGATGGGAAGTTCGAAGGACTTAAATTTTTTGATAAACACTCTGAATATCACAGAGATACTCCGCCTGAAAGGGTGAAAGAAATTAGAAGAATGATTTTAGCAGGAAAGCCCCTGGAGAATTTCAATACGGATAAAGAGTAAATTGGCGCCATGGCGTAATGGTAACGCAGAAGATTGCTAATCTTTCCAGCGGGTCAAACCGCTGTGCAGGTTCGAGCCCTGCTGGCGCCGCCAACCATACTAAATACCTCACAAAAAGAAGGAGATTAGCTGTGAAAATAGTTGATCTCCTTCTTTAATTATACTATAATAATTATAGAAAATGAAGGTGAGGTAAATCGTATGGTGTATAAAATCTTCAATGTAGCTCAAGACGGGCAGAAAATGAAGGATGTTGCTATTATTCCGGATGACAACTCTTACAGATTTTTTCAGTATGAGGATTCTGATAAATATACGTTCGTCTCGTTTGGGTCCACTAAGGGTGACAAGAGCTTCTGCAATGTAGAGGGACCGAAGAGCATGAACTACCGCATCGAGCTCAAGGATGGTAC
>CANRJW010000001.1 GCA_947631035.1 uncultured Bacilli bacterium | reverse complement strand
TAACGAACCGCCGTATATCGAACGGTACGTACGGTGGTGTGAGAGGACGGTAGTTAGTCACTGCCTCCTACTCGATTGCTTGTATCTAATTCTTCAATCAGTTTCGAATTTTATGCTCTTTCTTTACTCTAGATTCTAAATAACTAATATTAATATCTAAATAATCTACAACTTCTTTCATAGGTACTACATGCTTTGGAATCATATAGCCTTGTTTGGTTAATTTGTTCTTAATTTCTTTTTTAATTTTTAAAGCAGAATTTCTACCAACTTGGCTAATCTTCATTAAATCTTCTAAGGTACACCATTGTTTTGAAACGATTTCTAAAGTTTCCTCAGCAGTCATTTTTCTCCTCCTTTCCTTTAGATTTAAGAATAACCTATATTATTTAACACCACCAATCCGCTGTAAGGTTATCCTTACAATAACCATTATACTTACATAAATTATTTTGTCAAGAAAAACTTACAAAAATGTTGTGAAAAACTTACAAGATATGTTATAATGTATTTGGGATGATATTATACCCTAATAAACGAAGGAGTATTTTGTTATGGATAAAGAGGTTAATTTAAAAACTTTAATTGAGGGTGGAAGAGAAATTAAAAATTTTTCTCAAAGAGAATTAGCAAGAAGAATCGGACTAAGTAATACATCATTAAACGATTTAGAAAATGGAAAAGTTCAAAAACCAGATGTTGAAATATTAAGAAAAATTGCTGAAGAATTAGATCTATCATTAGATCAATTATTAAAAGCCGCTGGATATGGTGAAATAACGAATTGGTTTTCTAACGATGAATTTCATAATAAATCATCTAGAGATTTAAAAAATATTATAAAGGAAGCAAGAGCATTTAAATATGATATTTTAGACTTTGATAGCAATAAAAGAAAAGAAGCAGTAAAAGTTATAAAAGAGCTAGATCGAGTAATGTATAACTTAAAATTATTAAATGAAAATCGTGATGTTGATTATAATCTAAATCAAGCAATAGAAGATATTAATAAAACGATAGAAGTATTAGATAAGGTAATTGCTAAAAAATACGATTATAGTAAATTACCATATGATTTATGATTCAGGAGGTGTGTTGTAATGTTAAAAGGAAAACCATTTGTTAAATGGGCTGGTGGAAAAAGATCTATTATTGATAAACTTATAAAATTGTCTCCTGATGATTTTGACACTTATTATGAACCTTTTGTTGGGGGAGGTGCTTTATTGTTTGAATTATCACCTAAAAAAGCCGTGATAAATGATTATAATGAGGAATTGATTAATGTTTATAATTGCATTAAAGATGAAAATAAATTTATTTCTATGTGCAATGAATTAAATAAGCATGAAGCAAATCATTCTGAAGATTATTATTATAAAATAAGAGATTTAGATAAAGATAAGAAAAAATTTAGTAAGTTAGCTGATTATAAAAGAGCTGCTAGAACAATTTATTTAAATAAGGCTTGCTTTAATGGTTTATATAGGGTTAATAGTAAAAATGAATTTAATGTACCATCTGGTAAAAAGTTAAAAGTTAATACTTATGATGGCGTAAATTTAGGTATTATTTATTCATTCCTTAATTTAAATGACATAAGGATTTTATCTACTGATTTTGAAGATTCGGTAAAAGATGCTAAAAAGGGAGATTTTATATATTTTGATCCGCCTTATGATTCTGATACATCTACTTTTAATAGTTATACAGAAAATGGTTTTGGAAAAGAAGAACAAAAGAGATTATCAGAAGTGTTTAAAGATTTGGATAAAAGAGGTTGTTATGTGATGCTCTCTAACTATAATACTTCTTTAATTAAGGAACTTTATAAAGATTACAACTTTAATTATGTAGAAGCACAGAGAAATATAGGAGCTAAAGCTAAAGATAGAGGTATTGTGGAGGAAGTAATTATTACAAATTTTGAAAATAAAGAAGGATTTGAAGGATAAAAAGATAATAATTAATATAGGAGGTAGTCTATCAGTGAAAAAGAAATATTATTATGAAACAGATAATTTTAAACTGATTTTAGGTGATTCTTTAAAAGAATTGAAAAAAATAGAGTCTAAAAGTATTGATATGATATTTGCTGATCCTCCTTATTTTTTATCAGGTGATGGAATTTCTTGTAGTGGCGGGAAAATGGTTTCCGTAAATAAAGGTGACTGGGATAAAAAAATAGGCATTGATGAAAAACACAAATTTAATAGAGAGTGGATTAAATTGTGTTATCAAGTTTTAAAAGACAATGGAACTATTTGGATTAGTGGAACAATGCATAATATCTATTCGATTGGTATGGCCTTAGAACAGGAAGGATTTAAAATAATAAATAATATAACTTGGAAAAAATTAAACCCACCACCAAATATAAGCTGTAGATATTTTGTTCATTCAACAGAGACAATTCTTTGGGCGAAGAAAGATTTAAAAAAAGCAAAACATAAATTTAATTATGATTTGATGCGCGAATTGAATGGTGGAAAGCAAGCAAAAGATGTATGGGAATCTTCTCTTACTAAGCCTAGTGAAAAAAAGTGTGGAAAACATCCAACACAAAAACCTATGGAAATATTAGAAAAATTAATATTGGCTTCTACTGATGAAGGAGATTTAATACTTGATCCTTTTAATGGTAGTGGTACAACAGGAATAGTCGCTAATAAATTAAATAGAAAGTATATTGGTATTGATTTAGAAAAAGAATATTTGGATTTAACGATTAAAAGAAAGGAAAGTGATACAAATGGATGATAAAAATAATAAATTAATAATAGCCAAGTTAAATGAGTTAATTTTAAATGATATGAAAAAAGACATTGATAATGGTAATAAATTATTATCAAATTGTAATAAAAATTTAAACGAATGTCCTATAAAAAAAGAGGCAAATGATTATATGGATATAATGGAGAAAAAATATGGATTATTTAATGCTCTATATAATTTTGTAAATTGTTATAATGGCAATAATAGCAATACAGTCATATCAAAATGTGCAAATTTAGACAAGCAAATATGGATAATTGAAAAAGTGAAACAGGTAAAAGAATTAAGTGATGATGTAGATAAATATAGTAAATTAACAGAGTTGCTAAAGGAGGAGTTAAATAATGAATAGAGATTTTAATGTATGGTTAAGCAAGTTCAAATCAAGTATTTCAAATTATAGATATTATGTTGATTTTGAAAAAATATATAAATCAGCAGAAAAATATAAGATTGAACTAAATATTTTGAATTCTTTAGTTGGAAGTAAAAATATTGAAAAAGAATTTGAAGAGATTATAATTAAATATCCAGAAACACTAGAAGTAATACCATTATTGTTAGCTGTAAGAGCAAACGAAATTTATGTAAAAGATGTTACAAATGAATATTTGTTTAAGTTTAACAAACTAGTTTATTCAATTGGTGACTACATAAAATTTATGAGAGAAACAGGTTTATTTGAATTGTTACAAAATCATATTATCAATAATTTATATGATTATCTTTTAGGTGTTGAAGTAGGATTGGACTCTAATGGTAGAAAAAATCGTGGAGGACATTTAATGGAAGATTTGGTTGAAGAATACATTATTAAAGCGGGATATAAAAAGAATGTTAATTATTTTAAAGAAATGTATTTAAGTGAAATAGAAAAGAAATGGAATCTAGATCTTTCAGCTATGTCAGGAAATAATATATCGACTAAAAGATTTGATTTTGTAATTAAAACAGACAATCAAGTTTATGTTATTGAAACTAATTTCTATGCATCTAGTGGGTCTAAATTAAATGAAACAGCTAGAAGTTATAAAATGTTAGCAGAAGAATCTAAAAAGGTTGATGGTGTTACATTTATATGGTTTACAGATGGATTGGGATGGAAAAGTGCAAGAAAGAATCTTGAAGAGACATTTAATGAATTGGAAACATTATACAATATTGATGATTTGGACAATGGTGTCTTAAATAATTTAAAGTAGGAGGTAGTAATGAAAGCAGTAGATGAAAAAGTAGGACGTTTTATTGGTAATAGTGACACGGTATTTATAATTCCACCATTTCAAAGAAATTATTCTTGGGATGAAGAACAATGCTGTGAATTGTTTGATGATATTTTAGATTCTATTAAAAAAGAAAAAAGTCATTATATTGGTAATATCGTTTATTACGTTGGAGAAAATGATAGAGCAGGTTTTAACGAATATATTTTGGTTGATGGTCAACAAAGAATTACATCAATTCTTTTGCTACTTTGTGCTATAAGAAGTAAACTTTCTCCTGATGAAGTAAAAAGATTAGATAAGAAATTTTTAATAAATGAAGATGAAAAAGACGAAAAGTATAGAGTTAAATTAAAGCAAACAGATAACGATTTAAGAGTTTTTGAAAAAATTATTAATAATAGTAGTTTATCATCAGAGGAAAGAGAAAATAAATTATTTATAAATTATAATTATTTCATTGAACGATTATCAGATTTTGACGAAGAAATGGCGATTAAATTTTATAATGCTATAGCAAATCTTGATATAGTTGATTTAAATTTAAAAATAGAAAAAGATTTAGAAGCAGTGCAAAAGATATTTGAGAAGATTAATTCGACTGGAAAAGAACTTAGCATTGCTGATTTAATTAGAAATTATTTATTAATTTCTAATAATTCTGATACTCAAAAAAGGCTTTATGATAACTATTGGGTTAAAATTGAAGATTTATATCAGGACAAAGATAAAATATCAGAATTTGCAAAACATTATCTAATAACTAAAAGAGGAATTTGGGCAGAAGAGAAAAAAATGTATTCAACTTTCAAATTATATTTTGATAATAGTGATATTGAAAAAGAAGATATATTAAATGAAATCTTAAAATATTCTAAATATTTTAATTGGTTTATAGATGAAAATTGTCCAGATGATAAATTAAATATAATAATAAAAGAATTAAATATATTAAAATCTGATGATATGTATAGTTTATTGCTAATTTTATTTGATAAATTATATGAAAATGATAGAGAAACATTAAGAAAAATTTTAGATTTACTTTCAGATTTTATGATTAGATATCGTATAGTTTCACCAACAAATGGTAGTGGAGATATAAGAAAAACATTATTTACATTATTATCAAAAATAACAAAAAACGAAATAAGTTTAAACTATGACTCAATTTTGTATGAATTATCTAATAGTCCATCTCCTGGAGGACGTTTTCCCGATGATAACGAGTTTAAAGATGCATTAAAAAAATATGTAAATACTGCATATGCTAAAGCATTATTATATAAATTAGAATATAAGGAAGTTAAAAATATTGAAGTTGATATTAGAAAGATAACAGTTGAGCATCTAATGCCACAAACGTTATCTGATGAGTGGAAAACATATTTGGGCGGTGATTCAGCAGCATCATTAATATATAATACCTATATAAATAACATCGGTAATTTAGCTCTATTATCAAGGCCTTTAAATTCAGAAAACTCAAATGATATATGGGACAATAAGAGAAAAAATATCCAAGATTCACAATTTGTATTGACAAATACTATTGATAAAAAATGTAAATGGGATGATAAAGCAATACAAAATAGATGTAATCTAATAATAGAAAAAGCAATTAAACATATTACCTCTCCTTTAGAAAGAGATAGAGATTTTGAATTAGTAGAAGTAACAGACAATTTTGCATCTGGACTATATAGTGCAATAGATATTAATTTTAAAGTTACAGGCAGAAGTATAAAGTCTATTATATTTGATAATGTTCTTTATACAATTAAAGGGTGGTATGAACTTGTAGCTGTAACTTGTAAAATATTATATGAATTTGATAAAGAAAAATTTGAAAATATAGTCAAACAAAATAAAATTCACAAATCAACATTCAAGTATTCTTACTATTTTGGAAATGATCCTATAATATGTAAAGAAGAAAAATATTTAGTAAGTCCATACAAAATAGAAGAAGCCAATTGTTATGTTGAATCTTGTTTAAGTGCAAATCGTGCAATGTATTATTCTTTAGAATTAATAAAAGAGTTTTCCTTGTTAGACAGATTTAAAATAGAAATTGAATAAAATTAAGGTGATAAAATGTCTAATATAATTTGCGGAGTTTTGAAAAAAAGACAATTATTTTACTTTAACTTTGATAAAGATTCTAATATTTTAACTATACAACCAAAAAAAATGCAACCTCATGTAGCTTTTTCAGATTTTCATTTTGATGAATATCCTTATTTTAAAGAATATATTGATTTGGAAGGGGAAACAAACAATCATAATTATATAAAGTTTATTAATATAAAATTTAGTAGTATAGCTAGGGGTTGTTTTCAAGCATGGGTTCCTGCATACATCGAAGGGAATGCAAATGGATTATATCCAATTCCTAAACCAGATAAAATAAATAAAATTATTTTTTCTAGTGAAGCAATTGATTTGTTTGTACAATCAAATAGAATTGTAAAAGATGAAATAAACAACGAATCTAAAGAACTAATCATAAAGGTTGATTATGGTAAAAATAAAACAAAATCATTTGTTTATAAGAAATATACATATGAATTTTATCCAGCTTGGAGAATATCATATTCAAAAGATATAAATAACATATTTGTAATGAATTCACGTCTTTGCATTAATTCAACAAATTACATGAAAGTTAAAGATATTTTGAAATGCTATGAATTAGTAGAAAAATTTTTGTGTTTTACAAATTATAGAAAACATATCATTTTTGACAAAATACTTTTATGTCAGGAAGAAAACGTAAAATATTTTGATAATATACAAAAAACAAATATACAATTTGAGTTACATGTAGCCTATTCTGATGAAAAATACGATTTAGCTCAAGATAATAAAGTAATTTTAATAGATGATGTATACCAAAATATAAATAATTTATTTGAAAATATAATAAATGCGGATTTTTTAATTCAATCTTTACCTATAAATAGTAATGAAAAAAGTATTATTAGTATTGAAAAATATATTAATATTTCATCATCATTTGAATCGGAAATGGGAAAATTATTTTCAAATTTTAAGTCAGAATCTAACGAAAAATTTAAAAAAGTTCAAGAAGATGTTTGCAAATATATTAAATTAAAAATTAAAACCCAAAAATCTAAAAATTCAAAAGAAACAAAATACTATGAAAGTTTTTTGAAAGAATTAAAAAATATTGATGGAAGATTAGAAGAAAAAATATTATATGCATTAAAAAAATATATGTATCTTATTGAAATAGATATAAATTATTATAAAAAACTATATAATTTAGATGATATTAAACTTATTGATTTAGCTGTAGCTTTTGCAAATAAAAGAAATAACCTAGCACACGGCTATAAATTAGAAAGTTTTAATAAGCAAGAAATTATGGCTTACGTTATGGTAAGAAAAATATGTTATGCTCTAATATTAGAACGTTCTGGATTAAAAAAGGAAGAAATAAAAAAAATTATAGAAAAAATATTTTAAAAATAAATGACAATATGACAGTTGCTTGTGACACTCTCATACGTATTGTCATTTTGTCATAAAAAAGGTAGTTAAGAAATAAATCTCAACTACCTTTTCAACTACCAAAATTTTAAATTTTATTTAATTATTAAGATAAATAACTAATTTTTAAAGTTTTAAAATAAAAGTAAAAGTATTTAAATAAACTTAGAAGTGCGTGAATACTAACCGCCCCCTGAAAGAGAAAGCATTGTTGCTTTCTCATTTTTTTGCTTGCCCTTTTTTAAAAAGAAATAAATTGTACAAATATTGTGCATTTTTTGCTTGATTTTAGAGGAAAATATGATAAAATTTCGTTAAATCTAAAGGCATGTAATGCTATTTTATTTTGTATATAGATTTTAAAAAGGGCAGGTGTAAAATGTCAAAATATGTTGATAGTATATTAGGTCATGCCATAGGGGATGCAATGGGTGTTCCAACAGAATTTTGTATTCGTGAACATTTGCTAGAACACCCAGTATTGGATATGATAGAATCAGAAAAAGTAGGACAGCCTGCGGGATCATGGTCAGATGATACCTCTATGGAAATAGCGACTATTGAATCGCTTATAAAAAATAAAAAATTTAATTATTCGGATATAATGTCTAGATGGTGTGATTGGTTAAATAAAGGAGAATATACCCCTAATGGTGAAGTATTTGATGTTGGAAGAACTTGTCTAAAGGCTTGTAGAAATTACATAAATGGAATGAATCCAATAGATTGTGGATTATCGGATATTAATTCCAATGGAAATGGATCGTTAATGCGAATACTACCTGTAGCCTTATATTCTTATTCGAATCATCTTAATAATGAAGAAATTATGCGATTATCAGATGAAGTTTCATCACTGACTCATTCGCACAGTATTAGTAAAATAGCCTGTTATATGTATGTTAGATTTGTAATCAATTTATTAAAAGGAATGTCTAAAGAAAGTGCTTATAAATATTTAAGATTAGACGATTATAGTAACTATGACGAAGAAACAATTTCAAAATATGATAGATTAATAAAAAAAGATATTTCTAAACTAAAAATGAATGATATAAAATCTACAGGATATGTAGTAGATACCTGGGAATGTGCATTGTGGATATTATTGAAATCTAAAAGTTATAAAGAAACAATAATAGCATCTACAAATATTGGCAATGATACGGATACAATTGGTGCTATTGCTGGCTCAATGGCAGGAATAATTTACGGATATAAATCTATTCCTAAGGAATGGTTATCTAAATTAAAACGAAAAGATTATTTAATTGATATAGCGATTAAATTTGAAAATGAATTTATAAATGTTAAAGAAGATTTTGTATGAGGAACAATTATTGATAATATAATGGGATTTTAAATTGATAAATAATAATCGTAAAAAGGATTTTAGTTTGTAATTTAAAATATATTAAGTCTTTTGATGATGAATACAAAAATGATGATGAGTTTTGTGCAACTCTGGTTGCACAATTACTTTGATTTGTTTTATAATAAACAAAAATGAAGGTGATGGAATGCCTAACTATGATTTTCGTAAATGTTTAGAGCCTTTTGAGTTTCAAAATTTAGTACGAGATTTATTACAGATTCGTGAAAGATGTACTTTTGAATGTTTTTCACCTGGAAAAGATGGGGGCATAGACTTACGAAAAACAGAGAATGATTATACAACAATTATTCAAATTAAAAGATATAAAAACGATTTTAAAGCCCTATATGATAGCTTTAAAAGATACGAAGTAGAAAAAGTAAAAAAATTAAAACCCCATCGTTATATCATCGCCACGAGTGTATCA
Source organism: uncultured Bacilli bacterium (assembly GCA_947631035.1). Classification (GTDB taxonomy): domain Bacteria; phylum Bacillota_I; class Bacilli_A; order RF39; family UBA660; genus MGBC108787. The sequence continues at coordinate 71,010 of CANRJW010000001.1, read as the reverse complement.
TTAGGAAAAGGCCAAAAAGATAAACTCATGGAACTTTTTTCTGGTTTTATTAAAAATACTGAAGATATTTTAGGAAGAGAAGATTTAAACAATTTGTTAGGTCAAAAAGAATATCATTTTGTTGAACTCAATTATCCAATCTTTGGTATCCAAGTGGCAATGTTTTTTTAAATCAAATGGAAGATTTAATGCATAGTAATTTGTATGAAGAAACGAGAAATGAATATGAAAACATAAAAGAAATGATGTCTTATTATGTTCCGGTATCTTATTTTCAAAAGATTATTGAACATCTGACTCGCAATCATTATTTATTAATTACTGGAAAAGCAGGTATAGGAAAAACGAGTCTAGCTAGAGCTATCGTTGCTTACTTTACCCAAAAAGAAGGGTATCAATTTCTTTTTACAAGAAATGTGCATGATGCCAATGCCGTTTACAAAGAGAATCAAAAGCAAATCTTTTTCTTTGATGATTTTTGGGGTTCTTCTTTGCATGATTTACATTATGATTATAATGATGAAAGAAGTTTAAAAACTTTAATTGAAAAGATTGAAAAAAGTCCCAATAAAATCTTAATTTTAACCACAAGAGACTATGTTTTAAAATATGGTCTTGCCAAAAATTTGGATTTAGAAGATACCTTAACACAATATAATTATATCCTGGATATCGATAAATATAGTTTAAAATTGAGACTCGATATTTTACTAAGTCATTTATATAAATCAAATGTTCCTTATCATTATTTGGAAGAATTACTCTCACATTTAGAAGATATAATTAGACACGAAAACTTTAACCCTCGAATTGTAGAAAGTTATCTTGAAAGTGAATTCTATTTGGAATCAGATAAATATAAATTTTCGAAATATTTTATTGAAAGTTTCGATAATCCAGATGAATTCCTATATAAGTTGTATAAAAGGCAAACAAAAGAAGCCAAACTTTTATTATTTTTGCTTTTAAGTGTCGGTGGCTCTATTTTAGTAGAAGAATTAAAAGAGCTATATTTAAATGCTTTAAGAGTGGCAAAAGAAAGAGGAATAGATTTAAAGGAATACGATATCGAACCGGTTATTGATCAATTAGAAAAGAATTTTGTCAAAACTCGCTATATTCAAAATTGTGGTACAGTTGTGTCTTTTTTAAATCCATCGATTCCTGATTTTTTATATGAAGAAAGTGAACTATTTCATGAATTTGATTTTATTGTTTTGGATTCCATTCTCTATTTGAATCAATTCTTGTTTTTTATGAAAGAGGAAAATAAAAGATTTACGACAGAGAAAACAAGGAGATATTTATTTGGCAGTTTCGAAAAAAAATTTGCTGAGTTAAGATTAATTCGCGGTGATTTTATTGATACCCTTCCTTTTGAACAAATGTCTTTAAAAGAACAATTGATTTATAAAATTAAGAATTGTTATTATGCGAAAGATTTTCCTGAATATTTAAAACAAGTTTTAATTCCTTATGCAAATAGGGTATTAGATTCTTTTCTACAAAAAAGTCGAGAGTATATTTTTGAAGATGATTTAACTTCCATTATTACGATTTTTAAATTTTTACTTCCCTATCAAGAACTGGATGGAAAAAGAATTTTAGAAACGTATTATGAGTTAGCACAGTACGCGTATGAACTTTATTTAATAAAAGAGTTTGAACCTATTTTTAAAAAAGAATATAAAAAAATGAAACAAGAAAAGAAAGAGGATTTTTTAGTTCGCTTAAAGAATATGATTTATAAAGACTTAGCAGATTTTTATGAACAAAAAAGGTATCAAGCATTAAGAGATTTGCAGATTCTTCTAGAAGAAGAGTTATTCGACTTTATTAAAGATGATGAAGAATTATTAGAACAAAAAGAATTTTATGAACTTCCCGATAGTTATTTTGATGAACAAGACCAATTGTTAGAAATAGAATTTGATAAGCCAGAAGTTTTAGAAGATGTAAAAGATATTCAAAAATATGCTCTTCATTATTTACATATGGAAAAAGATTTTACAGAACAAGAAACGATAAAAATAAAAAAGACGGAGAAAAAATTATATGACCAATTACAAGAGGAAAGTCACGAATACTTAGAAACTTTTTTAGAAAGTGATGCCTTACCTCTCATTTTATCCTTTTATAAAGAACATCCTAAATTAGCAGAACGTGTTTCTTTGTTTTGCCAGGATTTAATTTTATATGCGTTAAAAAAAGAAAATTTAGAAACAGGGACTTCTCTTGCCGATGTTGTATTAATTGGTTTTGCAACACTTTGGGAAAATGAAATGGTTTTTACTTTGGATACTTTAAAAAGATGCGAATACACTAAAAATTTAAAAAAGGAAAACCTTGAGAAAATTTTGAATAGTGATTTGTTTATTCGTCAGGGCAAGTGGATTTCTTTTGTTCACCCTTGTATACAAATTTATTGTATGGCTGTTGCGCTTTTACTTTCCAAGGAAGAAGATAAAAAAGAAATCTATGAACAATTGGTATTTTCTTATTCTCCACTGAATCAAATTAGTTTTGCTTTTGACGATTATTTTAATGAATTTTGCAAAATAGGTATTGAAGTAGATAGTGAAGGATTTAAAGAATATTTCTTGAAATCTTATGTTCGTCACTTTTTAAATGATGCAAGTGGTCAAGATGAACGAGGCATGGTAAATGCGTTCTTTAAGTTTTTTTGTTTGACTCTTCATTTCAAAAGCCTAAATTATAAAGACCTGGAAAATTGTGGCTATTCTTATATTGAGGCAGAAACCCATACACTTTTTGAGTGTTTCTTTGGTTATTTTTCTTTCGAGGCTTATATTACACCAAAAGCTTTTATTACTTTTAAAGAAAAATTTAAGAAGCAATTTTATAAAGAGGACCGCTACACTATTTCTATAGATTTGTATAAATTGATAAACAATGACTTGTTTTACGATTGGTTAGAACAATGGGGATTAAAGGATGCTATTGTAAAATTCTATCAAAAAGTAAAACAATTAGACAAACTCTTTACCAAAGTTACTTATTCAAGTTTTAAAGAATATGCCGAGGCATTAGAAAAAGAAATGGTATCTCAGAAATAGAAAGGAAGATAAAAATGAAAGTTCAAATTATACGTTTAGAAGATAGCCATAATGAAATTTTTACGAAAATTTGTGAATGGAATTACAATTGGTGGGGGATAAGAAATCATAAAAGTTTTGAAGAAGTAAAGTGCAACTTAGAATATTCTTTAAATACTGAAAGACTTCCGCAAACTTATGTAGCCTTACTAGAAAATAAACCGGTTGGGATGTATCAAATTTCCATGTGTGAAGATTTAGAAAGTCGTCCGGATTTATATCCATGGCTCATTAATGTCTATGTTGATGAAGCTTATAGAGGAAAAGGAATAGGGAAGATGCTTTTAAATACAGTATATGATAATGCTAAAAAACTAGGTTTAAAGGAACTTTATTTATATACAAAACATAACGGCTTGTATGAAAAATTTGGTTTTACTTTTGTAGAAGAAGTAAAAACCTTTAAAGAAGATTCTCCAATAGAACGTCTTTATCATTTGGATATAAAAGAATAGAGGATAAGGACAATGCGAAATTTAACGAAAGAATTTGCCAATAAAAATATTAATTTTGATAAATTAATCGAGTATGGTTTTACAAAACAGAGTGAACATTACCTTTATGAAAAAAGCATTTTAAATCATTTTCAAGTACAAGTCGATATTACCAAAGAAAAACAAGTTTCTAAAGTCATGGACTTAGAAACAAATGAGGAATATATTCTGGTGGATGTTTTTGAAAATGCGAGTTCTTTTAGTGGAAAAGTAAGAGAAGAGTATACCTCTATTTTAGAAGACATTGTAAAAACTTGCACTGATTTTTCCGTTTTTCAAAGTAGCCAGGCCAAACAAGTTATCGACTACATTCGAAAGACTTATCATCATGAAGCAGAATATCTTTGGGAAAAAGCACCTGAAAATGCGATATGGCGCCATCCCGAAAATCAAAAGTGGTATGGAATCATGATGACAATTTCCAAACAAAAATTGGGGGAACAAGAGGACGAACCCATCGATATTTTGGATTTAAAATATCCCAAAGAAAAAATACCTTTTATTGTAGATAATAAAAATATATTTTTAGGGTATCATATGAATAAACAACATTGGATTACGATTCCTCTAGATGGCCGAATGGACATCAAAGAGATTTATCGTTTTATCCAAATGAGTTATGAAAAAGATTTTATAAAATAAGTTGACACTATTTTATAAAAAATTAGCACTTAACTATTGACAGTGCTAAAAAGAAGTGGTACGATAAGTTCGTAAAAGAAATAAAAGACTTTTACATATGTGCTTTATGGTGTCAACACATAAAAATGAAAGGAAGTCGATTAATATGATGATGATACCTAGAAGAAGAAACGAATTTGATTTACTTGATAGTATGTTTGCTGATCCATTTTTTGAAGAGCATGAAAGCCGTATTATGAGAACGGATATTAAAGAAAAGGATGATAAATATCTTATCGATGTTGAATTACCAGGTTATCAAAAAGAAAACATTAAGTTGGATGTTGAAGATGGTTATTTAACTGTACATGCAGAAATGGATACAAAGCACGAAGAAAAAGAAGAAGGCAAGTTTGTTCGCAAAGAAAGATATGTTGGTTCAGCATCTAGAAGTTTTTATGTTGGAGAAGATATCCAAAGCGATGACATTAAAGCCTCTTTCAAAAATGGAATGCTTCAAATAGAAGTTCCTAAAAAAGAAGAAAAGAAAGAATTACCAGAGAAAAAATACATTCAAATAGAAGACTAAGAGTTTTAAATAAGTGGCCTAAAAAACCATTTATTTTTTTGGTAAAAAATTGCATAAGAACTTCTTTAGTGGTACAATTTTTTTGAAAAAAAAGAAGGAGTTCAAAACATGAAAAAGATTATCTTAAAGGTCAATGGAATGAGTTGTAGTGCTTGCTCGAATCATGTGGAAAAGTTTTTACAAAAACAAGAGGGTATTTTAGATGCTTCTGTAAACTTAGTTCTTGGTCAAGCCCTTATTCACTATGAAGATACAATATCTCTTGAGACTTTAATAGATTATATATCACGTTCTGGATATCAATATGGTGGCGTTTATGATGAAAAAGAAGAAAATAAAAAAGATAACACACCCTATTATTTAGTTTTTCTTGGCATCCTTCTTCTCTTTATTATGTATTTAAGTATGGGACATATGCTTTCTTTACCAGTGATTCCTTTTTTGGATATGGAAAAGTATCCACTTCGTTATGCCATAACTTTATGTTTTCTTACAATTCCGTATTTGGTATTTGGTAAAAACATTTTATTAAATGGCTTAAAAAATCTTAAGAAAAGACATCCCAATATGGATACACTCGTTTCTCTTGGTGTGCTTACCAGTTTTCTTTATAGTTTGGTAAATCTCCTTCTTCTTTTTAAAGGAGATACGAATGCTTCTATGCATCTTTATTTTGAATCCGTTTGTATGATTGTTTTCTTTATAGGTTTAGGAAGAACGATTGATAAAAATCGCAAAGAAAAAACCAAAGAAGCAATCAAAGAACTTGTTAAAGTAACTCCAGAAAGTGCTTTAATAGTTACGAAGGGTGGAGAAAAGGAAGTGACCATTGATTTAGTAAACGTTGGAGATATTCTACTTGTAAAACCGGGAATGAAAGTAGCGGTGGATGGAACCATTACCCAAGGAAGTGCTCATTTTGATGAATCCTTTATTACGGGAGAATCGACACCAGTCAAAAAGAAGGTCGGAGATAAAGTCGTTGCTGGAGCAATTAACTACGATGGAGTCGTTTTTTACCAAGCGGAAAAGATAGGACCAAAGTCGACGATTTCCCAAATGGTGCATTTGGTTTTAGAAGCTAGTAATTCCAAAATGCCTATTTCTAGAGTTGCTGATAAGGTTAGTTCTATTTTTGTTCCTTTTATTCTTATCTTGGCGAGTCTTGTTTTTGTCATCTATCTTCTTCTTGGATTTGAAATTTCTACTGCCCTTATTCATTTTGTAACCGTTTTAGTTGTTGCTTGTCCATGCGCTTTAGGTCTTGCAACCCCTCTTGCGATTGTCGTTTCGATTGGTTCTCTAGCCAAAAAAGGGATTTTAGTTAAGACAAGTGAAACTTTGGAAATCGCTTCTCACATTGACACCATTTTATTTGATAAAACCGGAACACTTACTTATGGAAAATTAAAGGTAAGTACGATTAAAAATAGTTCAACCTATACCGATAGTGAACTATTAAATCTAGTTGCCAATATCGAAAAATTTTCTACGCATCCGATTGCCAAAGCATTTCAAAACTATTACCAAAAAGAATTAAAAGTAGAACATTATAAAGAACAAAGTGGTAAAGGTGTGACTGCCAAAATCAAAAACAAAACTTATTGTTTAGGCAACCGAAAGATGGTTTCGGGTAACATAGAGAAATATCAACAAGACGAAGAAAAAATGACAAAAGAAGGAAATAGCATTCTTTATGTTGTCGAGGAAAATACCATTATAGGTTTAATCGGTGTAAAAGATGTGGTACGAGAAAGTGCCAAAGAAACGATAAAGAGACTAAAAGAGGGTGGGTATGAAGTAATCATGCTTACCGGTGATAACAAAAATACCGCAACGCAAATTGGTAAAGAATTAGGAATTTCTAATATCGAAGCCGACTTACTCCCAAGCGATAAAACCTCTTTTATAAAAAAATTACAACAAGAGGGTAAAAAAGTTATGATGGTCGGGGATGGTATTAATGATGCTCCCTCTCTTACGACTGCAGATATTGGGCTAAGTTTTAAAGGCAGTACGGATATTGCTACCAACTCTTCTTCTGTTATTTTAACGAAAGATAATCTTCTACTGCTACTATCTTTTTTAAAAACGGGCAAGAAAACATTAATAAATATTAAAGAAAATTTGTTTTGGGCTTTCTTCTACAATTTACTTATGATTCCGATTGCGATGGGTCTATTTGAAAATAAAGGAATAAGTATTAATCCCATGATTGCTAGTGGAGCCATGATGTTATCGAGTTTATGTGTGGTTTGTAATGCTTTACGATTAAGAAATGTTGCAAAGAAAGAAAAATAAACTTTTTTAGGGGGTGTAAATTTGAGTGCAATTAAAAAAACGGATTTAAAGACGATGCAAGGAAATCAACTTTTTTATAATGAAGAAGTATTAAAAAGTTATGAAGAAGAACTACTTGCTGTTTTAGAAGGACAAGACTATATGAAAACCCTTGCCTTTGCTAAAAAAATGATGATGGGGCAAGAAATAAAATCCAATAATGCCATTGAAGGAATTAAAGACGATTTATCGGTCATTGAAGAAGTTATTAGAAAAAGAAAAATTCCGATTCGCGAGGAAGAAAAAATTCGTATTATTAATTTGTATCATGGGTATCAATATATTTTAAGTCATAAAGAAATCAACAAGGAAAGTTTAAAAGAACTTTATGCTTTATTAAGTCATGCTCTTTTAGAAGAAAAAGATTTAAGGCGTATGGGGCCTTTCTACCGAGAAGCACCTGTTTATATTTTAAAAGGAAGTCGCTTGGATGTAGAGCCTTACAAAGGTTTTGAACATGAAAAGTTAGATAAAACGATGGAGCAATTTTTTTGTTATGTCAATGAAAATGAAGAAAGTAAAAATACGATGGATGTGTTTATAAAATCGCAAATTATGCACTTTTACTTTGTTTATGTCCATCCGTATTTTGATGTGAATGGTAGAACCGCTAGAACTCTTTCCATGTGGTATTTGTTAAACCACCAAAATTATCCTTATATTACCTTTAATCAAGCGATTGCTTTTGCCAAAAGAGAATATGAAGAAACAATTCAAAAAGGAAGAGTCGTTGGGGATATTACTTTGTTTTTAAAATACATGTTAAAGCAAGTGGAAAAGGAACTCGAAAAAGAATACTTCCTCCATGAACTAAGTAAAAAAGCCAATGCCTCTTTAACGAAAGAGGACTTGCAAATGATTTTGTATCTTCTTTCTTATGGAAGCAAGACAGCTAAGGATTTAATTATGATTTATCACTTATACAACGAAAAAAGAAAAATAAGTGAAGTCTATGATAAACGGATTGTGCCACTTTTAGAAAAAGAAATCCTAATAAGTAAAGGAGAAACGAAGTCCTATCTTAAATCCGATGTTCCAAACTTTTTTATAACCCTTCATCCGGCTTTTTTAGAGGTCGACCCAGCAAAAGTAAAACACTTAAAATTAGAAAGATTTTTATAGAAAAAGAGAATCCTTTTTTAAGAAGTTGGATTCTCTTTTGTATTTTCTACTTCGGTATTTTTACTTAGACTCGTTACCAAATCGTGCATTCCTCCAGCTCCTAAAGTAGCAGAAAAGCAAAGGGTGAATGCTTCAATAAGACTCGGTTCAAGTTTTGTAAAGTAACAGATGAGAGCACTTGTAATCCCTATGACAATATTTTGTAAAGGGATGTATTTATGGGGAAGGCTTGGCCAAAGTGTTTTGGTAAATGTTCCTAATATATAAGTGACCATCGCCACTACGAGTACATAATTGATTTGCATCTTAAATCTTTTTCTCCCTAATTAGTTCTTCCCATTTGTCATGAACATACGAATTGCCTCCTAAAGAAACATAGCGGTCGTAAAGTTCATAGGCATTTCTTTTTTGGACGGGCGTCTTTAGAACCCCTTGTTCTATATCGTTGATAAAGTTGATTAAAATGATTTTAATAAGTTCTAACTCAATATTATTTCTTCCCATGGAAGAAGCACTTTCCAAATGGTCAATTTTTTCATTGATTGGCACCAAAATTTTAGAAATAAACGATTTGGAAAAAGTAATAATGGCTGTAATAGCCCCGATAAAAATACTTAAAAACGTAATAATCGCCGCAATTTGTCCTAAAGTTATGTTTTCCATTTTTTGTCCTTCTTTCTGTTTTATATCTTTATAATAAAGTATGACCAATGTAAAATAAGAGTCATAATAAATGTATAGAAAATGTAAAACTGTTTTTCATAATTCAATTGGGGTTTGTTGTTCTTTTCTTTTTTCTCATGTATAATAAAAGGAAATAAGGAAGTGGTTTTATGTCTTCAATAGATGATTTTTTTAAATTAGATATTCGTGTTGGAACAATTGTCAGTGCCAAATTCTTTGAGGGTGCCTTAAAAAAGGCTTACCAATTAGAAATTGATTTTGGTTCAGTATTAGGAATAAAAAAATCTTCTGCTCAAATTACAGGAATTTATCGAGCAGAAGACTTAGTGGGACGCCAAATTGTAGCGGTGGTAAATTTTCCTCCGAAACAAATCGCTAACTTTCTATCTGAAGTGCTTGTTCTTGGCATTTATCATGGGGACGCTGTTGTTTTATTAACACCAGATAAACCAGTAAAAAATGGGGAAAAAGTAGGATAAATATGAATCAAGAAAAGATTAGTGACTTTATTAAAGAAGTCCGTACTAAGAGTCATTTAAGCCAAGAAAAATTTGGAGAAAAATATGGCGTGACCTATCAAGCAGTTAGCAAATGGGAAAATGGCAAAAACTTACCGGATATTGCTATTTTAAAAGAGATTTGTAAAGATTATAAAAAAGATATCAATGAATTATTAGAAAATTTCCCTTCGATTAAAAGACCAAATAGAAAGATTCTTTTGATTGGTATTCTTTTTCTAGTTTTATTAGGAATTCTTATTTCTTTTTTGTTTCAACGTCATGAATTTCAATTGAAAACCTTAAAAACAACATGTGATGCTTTTGAACTTTCGGGAAGTATTGCTTATGATGATAGTAAAACATCGATTTACATTTCCAATATTACTTATTGTGGAGAACCGAATTCGACCAAATATAAAAAGTTAGAATGTTTATTTTATGAAATAGACGAGAAGACCAAAAAAGAGATTGATAACAATGTTTATGAAGGAGAACCGATTACTTTAGAAGACTTTTTAAAACAAGTAAACTTTAAAGTGGACCATTATTCCAAATCATGTGGGATGGTAAAAGAGGGTGCTTTAAAACTGGAAATCAAAGCCGTCGACGAAAATGATACAACCACTATGTATGAAATTCCGCTTTCTTTTGGAGAAAATTGTTCTTAATCAACTTAAAGTTGAGAAAATTCAACCTCGAAACGCTATTTACTTTTTCTCTTTATCCGTAAAATTGTAGATAGAGGTGGAAAAAATGAGAAAAAAAATATTGGCAATTGTCTTTTGTTGTATAAGTTTATTTTTGATAGCTGGTTGTGGAAAAGAAAAAGTAAAAAGTGATGCCTTACGTTTTCAAAAAGAATATGAAAGTTTAAATGGTACAGTGAATACATCTGGAAAAGAAAGAAGAAGCGTATCGATTCCTTCTAACAATCCTTATGTGTATACAACCGCCGAAGAAATTATTAAAAAGATTGAGAATCAAGAAACGTTTTATGTTTATTTTGGCTCTTCTTATTGTCCTTGGTGTCGAAGTGTCATAGAAAAATCTATTGAAGTAGCGAATAACTATTCTATTGATACCATTTATTATGTAAATATTTGGGAAGGGGACCATCAAGAGATTCTAAGAGATACGTATAAACTTGATGAAAAAGGAAATGTTGTTTTAGAAAGTGAAGGTGCCAAAGAGTATCAAACGTTACTGACTTATTTATCTTCGGTATTAGAAGATTATACCCTTACGGATAGTAATGGAAAAGAAATAAAGGTTGGAGAAAAACGTATTTTTGCTCCTAATTTTATCTATATTGAAAAGGGAAGTGCAAAACGCATAACTACTGGACAAAGTCCGAAACAAACATCTTCTTCTATGGAACTTAGTGAAGAAATTTTAAAAGACGAAGAAGATTTATTTCAAACCTTTTTTAATGAAGAAAACACATGTATAGACAATTGTTAAATAAAAAAACTGTAAATTTTGGTTACAGTTTTTAAATGTTAGAATTCTTGAGACATCTTTATCGTTTCTGCTAAATTTTTCGAATATTCTTTTCTTCCTTGATTGGATAAATGAATTAAATCAAAGAAATAATATGCATGATTTTGAATATCAGAATTTACATCACTTGCTAAATAGTAGGGGACATGATTTTCTTCTAAAATCGTTTTATAAAGTTCCATTAAATTTTGGTAATACGCCGTTTCTAAAATTCGGTTTGTTTTTGGTGTTTCGATGTAATAAAGTGAAATGTTGTTCTTTTGACAAAACTGAATAATTTCTTGAATCGTTTTAACATTTTCATCAAGAACAGGTGTTTCTTCAAATAGTTCTAAAGAAGCCAGTTTTTCTTCACTAATGCCATCCTTACCAAGTTTTGTGCCCCCTTTATAATAAGTAGAATTTATAATCGGATAGTAAATGGGCCATGTAAGAAGCTGTTCCATATTTTTACTAACAAAAATAGAATAAAAATCACTTATATTTCCGTTTGGACTCACTAGTTTATATAACTCATATTTGCCTTTTATATCTGTTTCCATTAAAATCTTGCTATCACTTAGAATCGAATCGGTCGAAAGGGAATAGGCATATAAATCAATATACAAGTTTTTAATTTGAACATTATGTTTTAATAAATATTGTAAAATCCATAGTTCGAGTATAGGTGTATTTCCGTTATAAGATAAAACATAGCTTTCTAAACCATTTTCCTCTAATACTTTAGTATCCAATCCTTGACGAAACATCGAAGAACCAATAAATAAATTTTCAATTTCTCCTTTTTGAATAATAGAAGGTAATCCAAATTCTGCATGTGCTAGTAATTTATTTTCGTATTGATCTTTTAAAACGATAAAGAGAATAGAAAATAAAAGTGTTGATAAAAGAATAATAATGAACTTTTTCATAACGCACCTCCTAATAATTCATGTAAATAAATTTATTTACCCCAAAAACACCCAAAACGATAATAGAAAAAACATAAACAAAAAGAATCAAACCATAGTTTTGAGAAGAATAATCATCTTTACGTTTTACTTCAACAATCCATTCAAATAAAACGAGTAAGAAAAGAATAATCGCTAAGGCAATACTGGAATTATCTCCTGTAAAAGGTAGTATACTTGAAAGAACAGTAGAATACTCAATACGAAAAGTAGTCACCATTTGTTTTAAATAAAGGATGCCTTTTGTAAAACTTTCGGTTCGAAAGAAAATCCAACCAATCGTAATTTCAATAAAAGTGAGTAGTTGTAAACCCAAAGTTTTAATTTTACTTTTCGTCTTGGGAGTAGAAAAATTACTTAAAACTCCATGATAGCATCCCCAAAAAAGATAGCCAGTTCCATTCCCATGCCAAAATCCACTCACTAAAAAAGTAACCATAGAATTGAACCATTTTCTAAGTTTTCCTTTTCGATTTCCTCCTAAAGGAATATAAATATAATCTTTAAGCCAACTGGATAAAGAAATATGCCAGCGTCCCCAAAATTCTTTAATACTTTTAGAAAAATAAGGACGATTGAAATTTCTTTCAATCTCAAATCCTAAAAGATTGGATACCCCAATAGAAAGATTTGAATATCCAGAAAAATCACCATAAATTTGAATGCTATACAAAATAGCAGCAATAAAAAGAGTTAGACCGGTATAAGAAGAAAAATCTCCAAAAACTTTATCAACATAAAGCATAGCTCGATTGGCAATAACGTACTTTAAAAAAAGTCCAGAGAGAATGAGTTGCATTCCTTTTAACCATTTTTCTTTTTGAAAAGTAAAAGATTGCTCTAATTGATTCACAATTGTATTTCCACGGGAAATAGGTCCAGAGATAATTTCTGGAAAGTATGTAACATAAATAAAATACGAAATAAAATGATTTTGAAAAGAAATTTTTCCTTTATAACAATCGAGAATATAACTAATGATTTTAAAAGAATAAAAGGATAAACCTAGGGGTAATCGCATGATATAAGATTTATAAAATAACCAAACAAGTGCTGTAACACTAACACCTAGAATAGCAAAAAACTTTTTATACTTTTTAACATTGGTACAGAAAAAAGTAAACAGAATTAAAAGAAGTAAAAGAGGTAAGGACTTAAAATCCAATAAGCAATAAAAAAGAATGTTGAGGATTAAAAGTAGATATTTTCTCCTATTTATTTTTTGAGTCACAATTTTTCCTCCTTTTATAATTAATTTTATTATACACTATTTAAATTTGAAGCACAAATAGATAAGTAACGTTATTTTGCTTGCTTAAAACCCAAAATCTTTTTATAATAGAACCAAAAGAGGGATAGTATGAAAAAGAATTTCCAAAAAAGAATATTGATTTGTTTTATTTTTCTTGTAAGTATTTCTTTCATAGTCGGAGGTTCTTTTTTGTATCGTTATTTACGAATTAAAAATGCTAAAATTGAAGTTTCTTTAGTAGAAGATTTAACGATTCCTTTTGGAGAAACAAAAAAAGTTTCGGATTTTATTACCAGTATCAATGGTACCATTTTAGAGGATTATCTAATTGATTCAAGTTCTTTAGGAAAGAAGGACATTTCTTTTAAATTTATAAATGACGATAACATCAAAGTTTCTTATAACTATCAAGTCGAAATAACGGATGTCACAAAACCAGTGATTTGGTTGGGAAGTAGTTATACGATTACGAAAGGAAATGCGTTTCATCCGGAAAACATTTTATGCGGAGATGATTTAGATAACGAACCCAATTGTTATGTAGAAGGCGAATACGATACTGATAAAGTTGGCATGTATCCTCTTACCTTTATTGCGATAGATAAAAGTGGTAATCGAACCGAACAGGCTTTTAAATTAAATGTCACCGAACCGAAAAAGAATACGACACCAAATACCAATACGGAACCCTCTTATACAGAATTTCAAGATGTGGTAAAAAAATTTAAAAATGATAAAACCCGTATAGGGATTGATGTATCGAGTTGGCAAGGAGAAATTGACTTTGATGCTTTACAAAATGCTGGTGTAGAATTCGTGATTATTCGTGTTGGAGGAACAAGAGGCCGTGATAAAGAATATTTCGTTGATAACAACTTTGTTTATAACATCACCGAAGCCAATAAAAGAAATATGGATGTGGGTATTTACTTTTATTCTTATGCAAGTTCTAGTGAAAAAGCCAAAGAAGAAGCAAATTGGGTCTTAGAGCAAATTAAAGATTATAAAGTCAATTTACCCATTGCGTATGATTGGGAAAATTGGAGTACATTTAATGAATACCATCTAAGTTTCTTTGGCCTTACTTCGATGGCGGAGACATTTTTAGATACCATTCATAATGCTGGGTATGACGGATTACTTTACAGCAGTAAAAATTACTTAGAAAAATTATGGATGCCTTCTAAATACGAAACATGGCTTGCTCATTATGTGGATAAAACAACTTATCAAGGAACCTATCGTTTTTGGCAACATTGTAATGACGGAAGAGTCGATGGGATTAAAGGTGCTGTTGATATTGATGTAATGTATATGGAATAGATTTACTAAAAATTGGTAAATCTTTTTTTCTTTTCTAGAGTCTTTTTCTAAAAAATTTGTTCAAACTACCTTTTAGGTGAAGTAGGATGAAGAAAATAATCATTTTGGCTCTTGTGTTTTGCTTTATAACACATACCTATCAAGCGATGGAGACGGAAAATTGCACCAAAGAATTGACCATAGAAAATTTAAATTCAAAAAACTTACTAGCATATATTAAAGAAAAGGACCTACTCGGGAAAGTAAGCCAAATTTGTAGTCAAGATTTTTGTAAAACAATTTCTTGGAACAATGTTGAGCATGATGTAAAAGAATTTATTAAACAAAATGTAAATTATATAAAAAGCAAAAGTGAAGAATTAGGAATCTCCGCAGACTTAAAAGGATTTCGCATTGAAAAAATTATAACACGTGATTGTTAACTTTATCCCCTTGATACACATTACGACGAACCATTTCTTTATCGATATCATTTAAAACACCAAATTTTTTAATAAGCCAAGTAGGAGCAATTAAGTCTTCGACTTTAGGGTCTCCTGTAATACGATGAATGACAATTTTCTCATCTAAATGTTCTAATTGTTCAATTACAATGTCGATGTATTCTTCTTTTGTTAAAATAGGAAAAGGTTTTTCTTGATATAGACGAGCAAGTTCCGTTCCTTTTAATATTGAAAGCATATGGATTTTTACACCGTCCACTTTTAAATCGTTTAAAAACTTAGCGGTGGTAATCATATCTTCTTTGGTTTCATAAGGAAGTCCATTGATAATATGAGCAACAACCCGAATGTTTCTTTTTTTAAGTTCTAGAACACAATTTTTAAAGTTTTCGACATCATGTCCTCTTTTAATCAACGACAAGGTTTCGTCTTTACTAGATTGTAAACCAAGTTCAACAGTCAAATACGTTCTTTTATTTAAATCTTCTAAATAATCCAAACACTCTTTCGTGATCGCATCACTTCTTGTTGCAATGGATAAACCAACAACATTATCTAAAGCAAGAATGGATTCAAATTTTTCCTTTAAAACTGCAACAGGTGCATACGTATTGGTATTGGCTTGAAAATAACCAATGTAGTAACTATCGGGCCATTTACGTTCTACAATGTCTTTTACTTCATAAAATTGGCGTATCAAATCTTGATTTTTCGTAATATCATAATCATTACTGCCATGCAAACAAAAAATACAACCCGAACCATTTTGAAAATTTGGACAAGAAAAATTGGCATTTAAACTTACTTTAAATACCTTTTTATGAAAAATGGTTTGATATTCATAATTTAAAGTATGATATCTTTTATTATCGAGAGTGTATAAAAACATAAATATTCCTTCCTTAATCTTGGTTATTATAACATAATTTTACTTTTTTCTAAAATTGACTATTTTCGGTAGCAATTATTTAAAAGTAGAGGTATAATAAAGCGAAATTTAGGGGGATTTTTTTATGAATGAAAACAATAATCGTATTCCAATAGACCTTTTATTAAATGTAATAAAGGTTCCTAATTATGAAATATTCCATTTTAGTACACTAGAATTTGTTCATAAATGGCATACTTATAAACAATTTCAAAAAGCTTTAGACCAATTAAATAAATTAATGAATGGAGAAAAAGGCTTCTTTTCCTATAAAGTGCAAAAGTATTACGAATTAAATAAAAAAGCAATTGAACTTTTGAATCAAGACCATGCTATTTCTGATTTTCTATTTTATCAATATTACAATACTTATTATTTAGAAAATGGTTATTTTGATGCAATTTCTTATTTTTCCGCCTATTTAAAAATACATCAAACCGAACTTGAACAAATCAAGAAAGCTGTAGAAAAACTAAAGACATTAGGAATTACTTTTATTTGTTTGGATACTTATAGAGATTTAACGAAGGAAACTTTTTCTTGGGATTTAAAGGAAGAGAAACCTTGCTTTTATGTGTATCAACCAGTAGTTGTTCCTACGGCTAAAACCGATGAAATAATCTTTCAAAGTAAAGAGACACCTTATTGTATTAAAAGAATTCCCACCAAGGATTCAAAAAATCCTTATTTGTATGAAATACTCGTGAATACCCTTTTATTTGACACCAAAAAATTACCTGAAAGTTTAGATTCCGAAAACTTACTTACATCCCTTATGAAGCAAAAATTAGAACAAAGAAAGTTAGTCTCTATGATTCAAAAATCGGTAGAAATGACGATTCTTTTAGAAGAAATACAAAAGGAATTAAAAAAACTAGAAAAGCAAATTGAATTTTTTGATTATCGTCACCAAGAAATGAAGAAATCTTTTAAAATCATGCAAGAACAATTGTTGCAGATTGCTATAAAAAGTATTGAATATGATAGAACAATTCTAGATAACTATCCTTCTTATACTTGGCAAAATTTAGAAGAAGAAGTAATAGAACAAAAGAAAGACATAGCAAATAGGAAACTGATAAGGAACAAAAGTATAGACAAAAACTAAAAAATATATTATAAATATTATAAAAAAGTAGGTGATACCAGCCTTAAATGGTAGCGAAAAAAGTGAGTGAAGAAAGCTTCGTAAATGGCAGTGAAAAAAGTAGGTTAGAGAGCAAACTCTAATCTTTTTTTAATTTTTTTAGGGTTTAAAAACAAAACAAAAACAACTTTCATTGCAACTCTTTTTTTTCTATGATAAAATTATCTAGAGTAGAGGGTGCATAACTATGGCTAGTATGGATGAGCATTTTAAAATTGATTATTCTCATGCCAAAGCAAAAGAGAATGTAGTTTTTAAAGGTCAAAAGTATCGTATTACAATTTTAACAGAAAGATTGATACGCTTTGAATATAGTGAAAAAGGCGAATTTTATGATGGTTTGACAGAAAGAGTTATTAATCGTGATTTTCCTGTGCCTGAATATACGGTTAAAGAAGATAATAAGTATTTAGAAATTGCTACCAAATATTTTAAACTTTCTTATGTCAAAGAGCGTCCTTTTGTAGGAAGTAAAATTGCCCCGGATGCAACATTAAAAGTGGTTTTACAAAATACCGATAAATTATGGTACTTTAATCATCCAGAAGCACGAAATTTTCGAGGAACAGCATCTAGTTTGGATGAAAATAGTGCAAAAGTTGGTTTGCATAAAGGTCTTTATTCAACAGATGGTTTTGCATCTATCGACGATTCCACTTCTCTTTTATTAACAGAAGATGGCAAGCTTATCATACCAAGTGAAAAAAGAGTGGATACCTATCTTTTCATTTATCGAAGAGATTTTGGTTTATGTTTAAGAGATTACTTTATGCTTACCGGATTTCCAAGTTTAATTCCACGTTATGCTTTAGGAATTTGGTGGAATAAAGATGAGATTTATAGTTTTGAAGATTTACAAAAATTATTAATGACATTTGCTCGTAAAGAAATTCCTTATTCTGTATTGTTACTAGGAAACAACTGGCATACACAAACGGATTTACCAAGCACCGGTTATACGTTTAATCACACATTGTTTCCAAATCCTGAAGAATTTATAAAATATATGCATGAACGTGGAGTAAGAGTTGGTTTAAGTATTGACCCAAGTGGTGGAATTAGTCGTCAAGAAGAAAAATATGAAACAATTAAAAATCATTTAGGCTTTACAGAAGAAAGAAATATTCCGTTTAATGTTTTTGACCCCAATGTTTTAATGGAATACTTTCATGAACTCATTAATCCTTTAAATGATATCGGAACCGATTTTTTCTTCATTGATTACTATAATAAAAAAGATTTAAATACTCTAAAAGCTTTAAACTATTACCACTTTAATGATTATAAAAAATATGCAACTAGAAGAGGAATGCTTCTTTCTAGAAATTCTTTAGTAGCTTCTCATCGTACACCTATTCATTATTCAGGAAAAACCACTGTAAGTTGGGATACGTTACGCTTCTTACCATTCTTTAACTCAACCGCTAGTAATATTGGTGTTTCTTGGTGGAGTCATGATGTCGGAGGATACCAAGATGGTATTGAAGATGGTGAATTATATCTTCGTTCTGTTGAACTTGCTACCTTTAGTCCTATCTTCCGTTTTAGTGCTAAACATGGTCACTATTACAAAAGAGAACCATGGCGCTGGGATATCAAAACCTTTAATATTGTCAAAAATTATTGTATTTTAAGACATCGTTTGATTCCTTATCTTTATGCAGAGGCTTATAAATATCATAAGACGGGACTTCCGCTTATCCAACCGCTTTATTATCAAAATCCAGAAATTTATGATGAACCTTTATATAAAAATGAATATTATTTTGGTGGAGAATTGTTCGTTGCTCCGATTACCGTTAAAAAAGATAGAGTCATGAATCGTGCCATTGAAAAAATCTTCTTGCCTAATGGTATCTGGTACGACTTTAATACAGGTAAGAAATTTCCTGGAGATAAACGTTATGTTTCCTTCTATAAAGACGAAGACTATCCTGTATTTGCTAGAGCTGGAAGTATTATTCCTTTAGCAGATTTGGAAGAAAATATCAATGTGACGAATCCCCCTAAAAAGATGGAAATTCATGTTTTCCCAGGAAGAAGCAATTCCTACAAATTATATGAAGATGACGGATATTCTTCTTTGTTTGAACAAGGATACTATATTATGACTAATATCGATTACAATTATTTACAAAACAACTATACACTCATTATACGTCCAGTCGAAGGAAAAAGCGGTATTATTCCGGATAAAAGAGATTATAAAATTCGCTTTCGAAATACGAGAGAAGCTGATGATGTAATCACCTATGTTGGAAAAGATGTTGTAGTTACCAACAATTATGTTGAAGATAATGACTTTATCGTCGAAGTAAAAGATGTACCTACGATTAGTCAATTGACCATTAATTGTAAAGGAAAAGACATTGAAATTGATGCTGTTCGTATTATTAATGAAGATGTGGATTCTATTATTAGTGACTTACAAATTGAAACAAGATTAAAAGACAAGATTGCCAATATTTTCTTTAGCGAAGAACCAATTAAGAAAAAACGTATTTTAATACGTAAATTAAAGAAAGATGGTTTAGAGCCAATCTTCGTTCGAATGTTTTTAAAATTACTAGAGTACATTAAAGAAATATAAAAAAGACTTCATTTGTTTGAAGTTCTTTTTTTATCCCTTTTTGTCGAATAATTAGAAGTTTCTTCTAGTTTTGTCGAAAGCCTTGAAAAGAAAAAAAGAAGACTTATAATAGCAAGACATATTCGACTTAAAACTTTTTTTCAGGGGTTTTGGTTGAATAAAAATGAAAGGAGAAGTAAACTATGTTAACTGAAAAAAAATTACTAAACGACGAATATGCTAAAAAAATATTTCGAAGCGAAGATTGCAGGGAGTATGTAGCAAGTGTTATAGCAGTGGTGTTAAATTTAAAAAAAGAATACGTTATGGAGAATTTAACCCTCATAAATCCTAATGTAAATATCAATGAGAATGTCAAAGATCAAGAAGTAGATACCGTATATGATACCAAAGAGAACTATATCAATATCGAAATCAATTATCGTAATAGTAAAGTATCGAAAATTAAGAATAGTGCTTATATAGCTCAGCTTTATTTAAAACAAGTAAAACCAGGAGAAAAGTATCAAATAAAGCCAATTGTGCAAATCAATATCAATAATTATGACTATTATAAGAAGAATCAATTTATCTACCATAGTTATGTAATGGAAGAAGAATACCATATCGTAAGAGACAAAAATATCGAAATATATGATATCAATCTAGATTTATTAAGTAAAATGGATTATAATGAGATAGAGAAAATGAATGAAAGGGATTTAAAGTGGCTATTGTATATCTTTGTATGTGAAGATAAAAGGCTACGCAAAGAGGTTTATGGTGGAAGTGAAATGATGAAGAAAGTGAATAAAAAGGTAGAGGATTACGAACAAGCATTAGATGCTTACTTATTCTATGACAAGAAGGCACTGGATGAAGAAGGTATTCGAGAACTATATCTACAAGACTATCAAAAAGAAACAGCTAAGAAGATGCTAGAAGATAATATGAGCATCGAGTTGATAATGAAATATACTGGTCTAACCAAAGACGAAATAGAAGCCATTCAAAAAGAAGAAAACGAATCCGAAAAATCAGAAGAATAGTTTTCTTCTTTTTTTTGTATATTTTTGGCGATTTTTGTCATACTAAAAACAGGAGGGAAAATAATGAAAAAATACAATTTAATTGGCTATATTTTACTTCTGATTGGTTTTATTTTTATACCACAAGTTCATGCTTTAAAATTAGAAAATATTACCGTATTAAATGCAAATGATTCTTATAAAGGTGGAACTCCTGAAGTGGTTGGTAACGGAACAAGCAATGTTACCATTACCTATAATGCTGCAAACTTAAAAATTGTTCCAGCAGATATGGGTATTGGAAGAACGATTGATGCGGCTTGGGTTGGTGCTCAAATTGTTGCACCAAAAGATATTTCCATTGAAACACTAAAACAAGCCACCTATAAATCTGGAAATTCCGAAGATCAATTGTTTTGGAATAGTCAAGATACTCTAAAGCAAGACTATAACGAACAAAGTAAACCACACTTTATTAATGTCTTTGGAGCCGTTATTGAAGAACATTTAGAGAAAGCAACAATTGAAAATAAAATGATTACCTATACTTGGACATTTGATTGGGATCATAATGGAGAAACAGACCAAACAGTCACCATGAAAATTAATCCAACAGGTGTTGTATTACAAGCCAAAGAAGATGATACAGTCTTATGGAATTTTGATAAATATGAAGAAGTAAAAAAAGCAAATGAAGAAAAAGAAGAACCAAAAGAAGAAGAAAAAGAGGATAAAAAAGATGATGTACCAAAAACAGGAGATGTTGTGGGTGCTTCAGCTATTGCCTTTATGAGCTTACTTCTTAGTGGTATCTATCTAATGAAACAATATAGAAAATAGGAACTTTCCTATTTTTTTCGTTATGAAAAGAAATCTATTGAAAAAAAAAGAAAAATTTAATATAATACTTAAAAGCGTTGAAAAAAGAGTAGTAGTAAAACCTTTATTTTAAAGAGAGTTTACGGTGGGTGTAAGTAAACAAATAAAATTTACGAACTTGCTTTTGGAGTTTAATGGGTCATCTCCTATAGAAGATGAAGAAAGCTAGTTTTACTAGGAATTAAGGTGGTACCACGGCATTTTCGTCCTTAAGAAATGCTGTGTTTTTTCTTTTTTAGAAAGGAGTTTTAGAAATGAATATCAATAGTCCAACTTTTATATTTGGTTTTTTTCTTGTTTTGTTTGTTGCCATTTATAGTATTCAATACCTTTTTGATTTACGAAAAATCAAGAAAAAGAAAACCGATTCGATTATGGTTGCCAACTATGTGATTAAAAAATTTCATTTGGACCCAACCAAAATCAATTATAAGAAAGAACTGAAATGGATGTGTTTAATCAATAGTTTTATTATTGCAGGAGTCGGAACCTTTGTTTCTTATATCGATACTTATATCTTTTTACAATTAGGAATTGGTTTCGTCCTCTTATTCTTACTTATTTACGCATTATATGAAATATATGGAAGACATTTAAAAAAATTACAAGGGAGAGATGAATAATGAATTTTAAAGAAATAGAAAAGAAATGGCAAAAATATTGGGAAGAACATAAAACATTTGAAACCAAGAATGAAGGAGCAAATCCTTATTACATTCTAGTAGAGTTTCCTTATCCATCTGGAAGTGGATTACATGTAGGACACGTTCGTAGTTATACCGCAAATGATGCAATGGCAAGAATGATGCGTATGCAAGGGTATAATGTGTTATTCCCAATGGGATGGGATGCTTTTGGGGCTCCGGCTGAACAATATGCGATTAAAAACCATATCCATCCAAAAGAAGCCGTAAAAGAAAATATCAAAACGTTTAAAGGTCAAATGCAAGATTTAGGCTATTCTTTTGATTGGTCAAGAGAATTTTCAACCACTGACCCTGAATATTATAAATGGACCCAATGGCAATTCCTACAATTTTATAAACATGGAATGGCTTACAAAGATACGATTCCGGTAAACTGGTGTCCAACTTGTAAGAGTGTATTATCGAATGAAGATAGTCAAGGTGGCGTATGTGAACGTTGTGGAACAGCTGTTATTCAAAAAGAAAAATCCCAATGGATGCTTCGCATGAGCGATTACTCTGAAAGTTTACTAGAAGGATTAAATAATACCAACTTTGCTGAAAGAGTAAAATTAGGGCAAATTAACTGGATTGGTAAATCAACGGGTGTTGAAATGGACGTGGAAATCGTTGGTGGTGGCAAGTTTTCTATCTTCACAACCTGTATTGAAACGATTTATGGAATTACGTTCTTTGTTCTAGCACCTGATGGAAAACTAATCCAAGAGTTACTTCCAAGAGTTGAAAATAAAGAAGAAGTTTTAGCTTATATCGAAGAAACCAAAAAGAAATCCAATATGGACCGTACGGAACTTAATAAAGGAAAAACGGGATGCAGAATTAAAGGATTAGAAGCCATTAATCCCATAAATGGAAAACATGTTCCAATATTTTTAGGAGACTTTGTTCTAGGAAGCTATGGAACTGGGGCCGTTATGGCGGTTCCTGCCCATGACGAACGCGACTATGAATATGCCAAAGTGCATCACCTAGAAGTCATTGAAGTTATAGAGGGTGGCGATATCAGTACCCATGCTTTTGAAAAACACGATTATTTAGGAAAGAACTGTAAATTAATAAATTCCGAAGAATTTAGTGGGCTAATCGTTGAAGATGCTAAAGAAAAAATCACGGAAAAGTTAGAAAAGATGGGCGTTGCAAGACGTGTAAATAACTACAAAATGCGTGATTGGATTTTCTCAAGACAAAGATTCTGGGGAGAACCAATTCCAATGATAGAATGTCCAAAATGTGGTTGGGTTCCAATGAATGAAGAAGATTTACCACTTGTGCTTCCAGATGTTACGGAGTATGAACCTACGGATAATGGAGAAAGTCCACTTGCTAAAATCACGGATTGGGTCAATTGTACATGTCCAAAATGTGGAGGTCCCGCAAAACGTGAAACCGATACGATGCCTCAATGGGCTGGTTCTAGTTGGTATTTCTTAAGATATATGGATCCACATAACACGAGTGAATTTGCTAGTCAGGATGCCATGAACTACTGGGGAAAAGTCGATTGGTACAATGGAGGAATGGAACATACGGCAAGACACTTGTTATATGCAAGATTCTGGGTACAATTCTTACATAATATTGGCTTAGTACCAAAAAGTGAAATGATTTGGACGCGTGTAAGCCACGGTATGGTGCTTGGTTCGAATAACGAAAAAATGAGTAAAAGTAAAGGAAATGTCATAAATCCAGATGATATAGTTAAAGAATATGGTGCAGATACTTTACGTGTTTATGAACTTTTTATGGGAGATTATGAACAAGATGCTCCATGGAGTACGGATTCTTTGCGTGGATGTAAACGTTTTATCGATAAAGTCATTCGTTTAAAAGAGAAAGTTAAAGAAGGAAGCGGTTACCAAAAAGAAAATGAAACTTTAATTCATAAAAGCATCAAAAAGGTAGAAAACGATTTAAGAAGTATGGGCTATAACACCGCTGTTTCTACTCTTATGATTTTAGTAAACAAGTATGAAGATTGTGCTCATATTACGAAAGACGAATATCATGTTTTATTAACACTTTTAAATCCAATAGCTCCTCATATCACGGAAGAGTTAAATGAACAAATCGGTTTTAAACCTATTTGTGAAAGTCCTTGGCCAACCTATGAGGAAGAAAAAACCATTGAAGATGAAAAAACAATTGCTGTTCAAGTGAATGGTAAAGTACGTGGAACGATTTTAATTGCTAGTGGAGAAAGTGAAGAGAGCATTAAAGATAAAGCTTTAAAAGAAGAAAATGTGAAAAAATTCCTCGATGAAAAAGAAATCGTGAAAACCATTGTGGTACCAAATAAAATTGTGAATATTGTTGTGAAATGAAAAATGTAAAGTAAAGTCTAATTCTTTACATTTTTTTTGCTATTTTTAAAAATTCATGTTACACTTTAGGTAATGTATGATAAGTACAATAGAAGGAAGGTAAAAAAATGGCAATATTTCGATATGACCCAATAGAAATTAATACATGGTCTAATAGAGTTGCAAGATATTTAGATGAAAATGTAGCAAATTGTTCTACTAAATTTAAGGAACAAATGGACAAATTAGCAGAGCCTAATGTATGGACAGGAGCAGCAGCAGCACAAAATTATCAAGATTTTACGGATACCCATAAAGCTTTGATTAAATTTATTAATGCGTTTGGTTCTTCTTTTCAAGAAGCAATGAATTCTGTTAATAAGAATGTAGCAAATTTGGAAGTTAGTAACTTAGGAACATCTACAAATGTTGGAAGTTCAATGAATTTGAGTTATTCAAACATTTCAGATATTACGCCAAGTACCATTGCTCAAGAAGCAGTCGTTTATGACTATATCACGATTTCAGAAATTGGTACGAGTTTAAATACGATTAAACAAGAATTAAGTGATGTATATGAAAGTTTAAAAAATGAAATTGCTCGCTTAAATGATGGCTCAGGTTTATGGGATGGGGATGCCGCAGGAAGTGCCCATGAAGAATTAACGACTACATTAACTACAAATATGGATAGTGTATTAGAAAGTTTAGATATCTGTATAAAGAACATTTCTCAAGCTGCTCAAAATGCCCAAAATGCTGATATGGCATAGATAAAAACCACTTAAGTGGTTTTTATAAATAAGCTTTTAAAATTTTAAAAGCTTATTTATAAAAAAGGGTGAAATATATGGTAATTCTAGCTAATATAGAAACACTTCACAGCGAAACCAATAAATGTGATAGTTATATTAAAGATTTAGAAAGTAATACAAAAGATATTGAAAAAACAATATTAGAAATAGGGGACATCTGGAAAGAAGACGAATACACTAATTTTTTTTCTAAAATGAATAGTTTTATCAAAGAATTGGATATGTTTCAAAACCAAATCACTTCTTTTAATGAATTTGTTAAAGGATATGTAGAAGCAGAGGAAACATTAGATACTCAATATGCTAGTAAAGAAGTCAATATAGAATAGAAGGGATTCAATATGTATTGCGATTATAATGAATTAGAAAATTATGCCGTTATTTTAGATACAATATTTAAAAAAATAAATACCACAATGGATGCATTAGAAGATTCTTATAAAGTGATTTATAACTCTGCAAATTGGAATTCACAAACGAGGAATTATTTTTATAATCAAGTTAAAGAAATTTTATCCAATATGGAAAGTGTTAATTCTAAATTTTATAATATCAAAATCTATTTAGATACGGTAGTTGAAAATTATCGTAGAACAGAACAAGGAATTAGCAGTTATATGAAATTTTAGAGGATTATTATGAGTAAATATTCGAATGTTGCAGCAGAATCTTTAAAAAATATGATTGAATCTTCTTTAAGTGAATTATCCAATTATAATCTTGATCCCATAAAGGAAAATTTAATAAATCCCGGTGTTTTACATTCTTCCATTACCAATGTGATTCAAGTAAAAACGAGTGAAATTATGGCCAGTGCTAAAATTGGCTCCGTAGCGACTTTGAAAAAAAATTTAACTACTTTAAAAACCGCTTGTGAGAATATTATAAAAATTCAGGCT
Source organism: uncultured Bacilli bacterium (assembly GCA_947631035.1). Lineage (GTDB taxonomy): Bacteria > Bacillota_I > Bacilli_A > RF39 > UBA660 > MGBC108787. The sequence goes on along the minus strand of CANRJW010000001.1, from coordinate 44,804 downwards.
TTGGAAAGAGAAGTAAAAAACTTAAAAACAGAGATTTCAGGCTTAGAACGCCATAAATATAGAACAGAAACTTATTCTTATACCGATGAATATGGAAATCACTTTGAAGACGAAAGAACGGTGCTTGACCAAGGGGTAGTGAATCAAATTAATACGAAAAATAATTTAGTTGCTACGAAAAATCGTAATATCGAAACTCTAGAAAAAACGGTTGATAGTTTATTAAGCAATTGAAGATACTTTAAAAATATGCTAGAGTAAAAATAGGTTTATAGGAAAGTTGGAAAAATATGAATGAGAATAAAATGTTATGCTATTTTATGCAAACCGCTTATGCAAAAATGTTTGACAAAGAAGAAAAAGTCGGAGAATATGATTCTGATTTATATCCTTTTGATTGGACTTCTATGAGTTATGAAGTGCGTTGCCAAATTCTTGAAGAAGCACTAGAAAAGAAAATAAAAATTTTTGAAACAAAGTGCTACAATGAAAATTGTGAAGGCTCTTGTTTAGAAGCAAAACAAAAGTTACTATTCACAGCCCCGAAAAGAAAATAACATAAAATAGACTAAGCAAAAACTTAGTTTATTTTTAATTCTTCTAAAGTATAAGGATTATCTTCTATAAGTCGAACTAAGGCAGTGTGAGGATTAATATTATGACATTTGCAAGTTTCCATATAAGATTTTATTCTTGCGAAGTATTCAGCATTTTGTATATTTGCAAACTGTCCTGATACTTTCATTTTTGTCTTGCTCCCTCTTAATGCTCGTTCACTTAGATTATTTGAAAATGGTATATCAAATCTTAGTACCCATAATAGATAATTCTCTTTATAATCTTCAAGCCTCTTTATCATTGTTCTTTCTTCTTTTCCATAATATTGATTGAAATCTTTTAAATTGATTTTTTTGGCTTGTTCTATGATTTTGTCATAATCTTCTATTACTTTATCTGATACTTCACTATCAAATTGAAGAATACTTTTATCTATATATTCTTTTCTTTTGTCATTTGTATCTACTAATAACTTTATGAGATTTTCTATCCATTCTCTAGAAAGACAATCATTTAGTTCTCTTAAATCACGTATTAAATGTACACAACATTCTGCATTCGTAAAGTCATAATCTTCATTATAATTTACTTTATTGTGATCATGTACTACCATAGTATCTTTACTTAGATATTTAAGTATTCCATCTTCATCTATTCCATCTTTATCTTTCTTTGCATGAGCTTTGTAATATCTTAGATTTTCATTTCCATAAAATCTTAAGCATGATTGCTTTCCGTTGATACTTATTGTTGTATCATCCCAGTTTAATAAGGATTGTTTTAATATCTCTTGGTGAAGACTATTGTCAAATTCTTTTAATTTTTCATAACATCTCTTTTGTAATTTGACTATGTATCCTTCGCTCATATTCATTTCTCCACCTGTAAAGCCACTTATTAACTCTCTGGTTCTTTTAAAGGATACATATCCTTCATTTACTAGTGATATGGCTAGTGCTTGAGCATTACTTCCATATTGATTTTCTTCCTTTAATTTATCTGGTATTGGTACTTTTATTTCTTTATGACAACAACTACATTCATATATACAAAATTCATTTCTTCTTTTTACTAATCTTATTTCTATATCAAAATCATCTTTGCTTCTTTTTCCTATTAAGTTTAATTTACCTCCACATTCATTACAGATTGGTTTTGCTATTTCATATGTATAGGTATCTGTTATTTCATTATCTTTAAATTTTTCTAACTTCGTTTTTTTATGTCCTGTTTGTCCACCTTTTGATTTATTACTTTTTTCTCTTGAATTCGGTATTCTTTTTTCTTCTCCTATTTTCGTTTTACTTGTTGGTATTCCTGTATTACTACTATCATGGTTTAATATCCTTTTTAAATGTTCATTTTCTTCTTTTATTTTATTTAATTCTTTCATTAGTTCTGTGGTTGCTTTTTCCACTGCATCTGTTACTATTTTTTCTATATTCTCTTTATAATATTTTAATGATTTTTCTGCTTGTTCTTGTTTTGCTTTTCTTTCTGCCAATAAATCTCTTAATTTTAAATTATCTTTTTCTAATTTATCTACTTGCTTTTGTAATTTACTTAAACTTGTTTCTACTGCCATTATTGCCACCAACTTTATAAGATAATTATACCATTTATTGCCCGTTTAACCTAGAAATAATGCTTATAGTTATGAACAAATTTTACCTACTTATTAACTATTCTTTTAACATTTAAAAAACTAGAATTTCTTTCTTTTTTCTAGTTTCTTTTTATTTCAGCTGTGAATTGTAACAAACAAAATAGATAAAGAATTTAAAATGATTGAAGACAACCTGAAAATATGATAAGATTTAAGTAATAATAAAGTAGGGTTGTTTTTCTATGCCTCTAAGAAGAAAGGATGTATTAATATGGATAAGTTATTTGCCAGCACTAGTGCTATTACAACCAATATTAATACAATGAAAAACTATCAAACTTACTATCAAAATAAACAAAAAAATTTTATACCCAATTCGTATAGTTCCAGCGGGACACCTGTATCTACTTATTTAGGAAAAATAAATAAAAATTATATAACTATTGCTAAGAATATTGGAAATGTTGCAGAGTATTTAAGAGAATATGCTTTTGATTTAGAGGCTATAGAAGAAAATTTAAGTAATAGTGGACAAAAAGGATTATTTGATTCAAGCACAAGGGGTATTGTTGGAAAATATCGTAATTCTTTATCAAAACTAAAATTATATGACGAAAAAATTTTTCCTATAGAGCATTCTTCGTTAATAATTCCCAATTTGAATTCAATTCAAAAAACTTCTTTTGGCATGGACAACTTAAATGCTGTTTTTGCAAATTTTAAAATGAATTTAGGTGCTTATAATACCCAATATGACAATATGGAAAATGTAGAAAGTGATGCCTTTCAAAGTTTACTTCATGAATATGAAGAAATGTATCAAAAAGAAATAGAGGAATATGATGGGCTTTTAGACACAGTAAATGAAGAATTAAACAAATTACTTCCGTTTGAAAAACAATTTGCTCGAGCAAATGAACTTGCCCAAAATCAAAAAAGATTGGTAGAAGCAGACATTAATAAACTTATAAGTGATTATAAAAATTTTGGCTGTACCGATTCTAAATTAAAAGAACTGGGAATAACCAAAAAGGAATTAGCAACATTAAGTACAACCGAATTATTAAAATTGTGTCAAGCAAAAGATAGTGATGTCAAAAAGATGTATGCAACGGTTAATAAAAGTGAATCCGATTTAACAAATGCTGTAAAAGCATCAACCAATTTTGCCAATTATCAAGAATTTAGCAAGCGTTTAAATGAACTAAAAAGTGATAAAGCAACACTAGAAGCTTCTATTGAAAAAACAAAAGAGTTAAAAAGTTGTTCCTTGTATGAATTATTACCATTGACAGAAGATTACCAAAATTATAACTATAAAGAAGCCAGTATTAAAGATATCGGTAAGAAAGAGATAAGTCCATTAGAACAATTTAGAACGTTAAACCAATATGCGAATCGTGATCAAATTACAATCGAACATAAAGGAGAATTAGAAAGTTTATTAAAAGCTTCCAAAAGCAATCCAGAATTAGCAAAAATGTATAATTATTTATGGGAAAAAAGAGGAGAAGAAGCAGCAGAAGAATATTTATTGGCTACTAAAAATAATGTCAATCAAATGAATGGATATTTAAAAGCCCAAAAATTTTTAAATGGTTTAGAAGATGAAAAAGCAAACGAAGAAATTACCAAGAAATTATCAAGTTTTTTAGAAAACCATGCAAAAGTAGCAGGAAAAGGTTTAGGAGATGGAACAGAATCTTTTTTTGGCGGATTTGCAAATGCTATAAAAGGAGTAGGGGCATATGCATCTTCCCTTTTAGGAATTGAAAATAATTTAGCAAGTGATTCGCGCATTTATAGTGAAGATGAATATGAATCTATGTATATCCTAGAAGCTTTACAAAATACGGAAAAGTACAATAAAATACTTGATAATAATTATGAAATATCACAAAGTATTGGTAATATGATACCAAGTATGGCCTTAGGAATTCTTTGTACTCCAGCAGTAGGTAGTGTGAGTATGGGAATTAGTGCTGGAGGTAGCAGTTACCATAGTGCTATGGTAGAAGGCAAGGATTTAAAAAATTCTGTTTTATATGGAGTGGTATCAGGGGTATCAGAAACTACAATGGAAAGATTTTTAGGAGCAATACCAGGATTAAGTGATGTTAATGTAACAGGATTAAAAACGTTTGCTCAATCCATGTTAAAAGAAGGGGTGGAAGAAGGAACCCAAGAATATGTAGATGCCTTAACACGATATGGAATTTTTAAGGAAGATATTGATTTACAAGAAGTAACTGAAAATGCCAAAAAGAGTGCTATTTATGGAGCTATTACAGGTGGAATTTTAAATTCACCAAATTTAGTCATAAGTGAAGTAAATACCCAAATGAACAAACAAAAATTGGAAACGCCTAAAGTTCAAACTCAAGATAAAATAAATGGATTAAAATATAATAATTTTTCATTACCACAATCCATACGACTTACTTTAGAGTCAAATTTAAAAAAATATGTATACAAAAATACAAATAATTTTGTTGGTGTAAATGAAGGAATAGAAAAGAATGGATTGTATCATTTTACAAGTGCAGCAGATCAAATTCTGCAAAGTGGTTATATTAAGCCAAGCGGTATTAATGCCTCTTATGGAAATCCAAAAACTTTCTTCTTTTCAGGAGTTCCAGAGGTAGGTGCTTTTGCAACCAATTTGGATTACTTGCCATTAACAGCAACGGCTGTTAAAGTTATGCCTACAACGGATATTATTGAAAGTTCAAAGTTAAAAATACGAAATCTAGATGATCATGCCATTAGTTATGATGGAAAATTTGACTTGACAAATCAGGAAGCTTCAAAAGAATATTTTGTATTAAAACAAAAACAAGATGAGTTAGTCTACGAATCAGTTTCTAAAGATGTATATGATCATTATAAAAATACCGAAGAAGGAAAGAAAATAGAAGAATATGTTAATAACAAAAAAAATGTTCAATCGATAAAAGATAGTTATTTAAATTCATTATTTGAAAATAAAAATACTTTAGAGTTAGTAAACGATTCTAAACCTTTAAAAATTAAGCAAGTTAAAAATGCTACAGTTCGAGGAGCAAAACTGATAGGGGGAACTGCAGGTCTTGTTGCTTTCACGAGTTTAGTTTCTTCTGGTCCAATTGGGGCTGTTTTAAGTGTACCACTTGCCTTAAAAAGTATCAGTTTAATGAATGATGGTTTTTATAATAATAATATAAAAGATAGTATTTTAATGACTGCTGATTCTAAAATGCAGACTGCTGATGGTAAAACGGAACAAATTATAAAATTAAATCAAAATGTATTTTCTTATAATGATTTTATAAAATCTAGATTTTCAGATAATCCCCAAGAATATTTTTTGGTTCGTTCTTTAAATGCTTTCCAACAATTAGAAAAAAATCATAAATATGGAACAACAAGTCAAGCAAATACTTTTATGTTATTAAGACAAATGCAAAAATTAGGCTTTATTAAAAATTTAACAAAAACACCTTCCACAAAGGAAACGAATTTGGCAGTAGCACGATTTGCTCTTGGAATAGAACAAAGACAAAGAAACGTTAAAATGTATGAAATGACGTTTGAAACAACGGATAAAAAAATAGATTATTCTGTTATAGAAAATATTTTAAAATTATCTAAAGTGGATACTAGTAAATATAATATTAGAACAAATTCAAAAGGGAATACAATACTGGATTTAAAAATTGATGATAAAATCAAAAATAAGATAAAGTCAATATTTGAATCGAAAGAAAGCCATTTTATAAAAACGCTTACTCAGGATGGAAAAAGTGATCCAAAACTTGTCAAACTTGTAAGTGATTATCTTTTAGATTCTGCCAAAAAAGGCAATACAGAAGCAACAGCAATAAGAGAATTACTTTTAAATATGAAAGATCAAATTCATTTTTATGAAACAAATGAAGGAAGTTATGAAAACAACGGAAATGTTTATCTTAATGCGGATAAGAAAAATTCTAGGGCTTTATTTCATGAAATGGGACATGCCTTCTTTGAAAAAGTATTAAATGAAAAATTACCTGACGATTATCAAAATATAATCGGACGCGCTATAAAAAATGTCAATTCAGAAAAAATTATTTCATTACAAGAACAAATTGAAAAATCTCGCAATGAATGTTTAAATGATGCCCAAAAAAGTGTCATGAAACAATATAATGTATCAACATTAGATGAAGTAGTTACTAAAGAATTACAAAATTACAATAAAACAAATTTTACGCAAATTAAAGAAAATTTATTTGAACGTCATCCTTCTTTAAAAGAACATTTGAAAGATATAAGTGGTGCCGAATTACGCGAGCAAGTTGCTACTTATGAGGTATCCGATAAGATAACAAAACTAACCTATGAGAATATGTCTAAAAAATACCCTGATTTAATAGATTTATCTAGTATTATTTGTAGTGTTTATAAAAATCCGGAGATTTCATTTAATCAAAATGAAAAATATCGTCTTCGATATGGTCATAGTGCTGAATATTATGAAAATCATCCTATTGGAAGTGATTTAATTTCTTTTCATGAGATGTTTGCAACTTATACGAGTTTAATTTTAACAGATAAGAAATATTTAACCACTCTTAAAGAAATATTCGGTGATGAGTTCAGTGATATGTTAAAGAAAACTTTTGAATCTTTAGGACCTGATGTCAAAATAGCAGAAAATTCTATTAGCAGTAGCAAAAAATTGGATGATAATGTAATAGAAGTGCTAGAGGCTGATGAAGCTACAGACATATTAGAAGAAAATAATGCTGAAGAATTAAAAGAAGATAAAAGTGATATCCGAGTAGATTCAATAACTATTTCAAATGAAGAAAATTTAAATACGGATGAAAATATTACTGAAGAAGTAACAGTACCATTAAATAATGAAAAGAAATTACCTGACTTGAATGTGTTATTAACAAATTATCAAAGCCATAATGTATTAAATGCAATGTCCAATAAATTAATTTCGACTATGCATAGATTTATATATACTGACACGAATTATTTTAAAGGTTTGAATGATAAAATTTTAAAAGAAGGATTATATTATTTTTCTAGTGAAAAAGATATTGATAAAATTATGTCGAGTCAATTATTGAAAAATAGTAATTCTGTAATGAATTTTGGTAAAAAAATATTTTTTGCTGGTATTCCAGAAGTAGGAGCAGTGGCTACAAATTTAAATGATTTACCTGTGAAAATTACAGCTCTTAAAGTAAATCCTGGTTTAGAAACTATTACTAGTTCAAAATTAAAGGTTCGAAATCTAGACGATAGTGCTATTATATATGAGGGGGATTGGAATTTAAAAAATGCATTTACTTCAAAAGAATATTTTGTTTTAGTTCAACAGGAAGGTAAACTAAAATATAAAAAAGTTTCTAAATACGAGTATGATACTTATGAAAACTTCAGGGATAATTCTTATTTAGCCAACTTTATAAAAGAGAAAAAAATATCAAAAATTGTTGCTAGAGATTGGTATGATAAGGTTGCACATAAAATAGAAGGCGCAGAATTATCAGAAAAATGGGATATTTCAAATCCAACCAATTCAACTACAACAGAAAATTTAAATTACATAAAATACGAAATATTGTCACTAATTGATTCAAAATGGTCCATATTAGAAAAATCCCGTAAAATTTATTATGAATTGAATAAACGGGTACATTATGATACAACTTTTATGGATGATAATGAAGAAAATTTAGGTATTAAGGCAACTATTTATAATAAAAATCTTAACTTTCAAAATTTAGAGAGCAATAATGTCATTTGTAAAGGATGGAGTCAGTTATATGCCGAGTTATTAATTGCTAGTGGAATAGAAGAAAAAAATGTATCCATTATTGGTGGTGATAGTGTGGGTTCCCATAAATGGGTTGAAGTTAAAGTAGATGAAAATCGCGTTATTGTTGCTGATGCAACCGATGCTATCAATAAATCAAATGATTTAGTTAATTGCAAATGTGGTTTTGCTACAGCTGGTTTTGTATATGGATATATGAATAAATTATCACATAAAAGATTAGTAAATTTGGATAATTCTGTATTAGCACAATATGGAACAACATGGGCAAATGTGGATAAAAAAATTGGCGTTAAAGAAAATGAATATTTTGATAAACTTTTAGAAAAGGCCAACAATGTATTTAAACCTAGTACGGAGAATACTGATACTGTTGATTTAATTAAAGATTTTGAAAATACCCCAATTCCAGAATATATGGATGGATTTGAAGCTCGAGTTTATTTTAGCAATTTGAAATATATTTTATTTAATAAACAAGATAATATAAAGGTGAGCACTGCAACGGAATATATCAAAGCTGATGATAAAACAATACCACTTTGTATTATTACAGTATCTAAAGATAATGGTACGGATTATATAGTATATGACCAAAAAAATGGCAAAAAAATGTTTGATAATCATGTGGATTATGAAAATTATATTCAGAGCATTGGTGTTATAGGAGGATAAAAATGAATATTTTAGAAAAATTAGATTATTTAATTGAAGAAAAGAAAAAGAAAATTAACACAAAAGAGGAACAAGAAAAAATGAATTTATTATTAGAATTATTAAGTGTTGAAGGTTGTTTTTTTAAGATTCCAAGAAATACAGTTATAGGTATGCTTGAATTCTTAGATGTAAAACAAGATGAAATAGAAAGTTTTTATAAAGAACTTATCTCTCCAGAAATGTTTGTTGCAACTACTCCTCAAGATAGAATTTTAATTGAAAGGTAAGTTAAGTGGAAATTTTAAAAAAATTAGAAAATCAAAATGGTATTTTTTATCATATAAATGAAACGAATCACGATTATTTTATAAAGGTTTTAAAAAAAGAAAAGGATATTTCACAATTGAAAAATGAAATTAAAGTATATTCTATTATAAAAAAATATTCTTTTTTACCTAAAATATATAAATATGATATTGATAAAAAATATATTGTTTATCAATATATAAATGGGTTATCTTATAATAAAATTAAAAATAGTATTTCTTTAAAAAAAAATATTGAAATTCTATATTCGGTTGCAAAAATTTTAGAATTTTTGCATAAAGATGGTTTTGTACATTGTGATTTAAATCCTAGTAACATTATGATTCGCAATGATGGAAAATTGTATTTAATAGATTATGCTAATACTCGAAAAATTGGTGAGTATGTTTCATATGGTACTAAAAAATATTGTTCTTTAGAGCAGTTGAAATTGAATAAAGTTTCTGTTTATTTTGATATATATGCTTTAGGAGTTATGTTATATGAGTTATATTCTGAATTAAATTTTGGAGATGTTGATACAAATAAATTATTACAATTAAAAAAGGAATATTCTTTTAAGAGTTCTAATGCGCCTTGGTTTGCCAATTTTATTATTTTAAAGGCAACATCTTCAAAAGAAGGAATAAGATATTCAACAATTACTGAAATGAAAAATGATTTAAAAAAATTACTTGATTCATATGTTTAAGTTGTAAAAAAGGTTAGTTTTAAGAGCCCAAAAATTTACAAATTCATTTTTGTAAAAATAAAATATTCTATAATTTTTATGGAGGAATATTTATATAGAAATACATGAATATATAAGGTTTTAATTAAAGTGGTCAATGGGTATTAGAAGATGTGATAAAACTACTTTAAGTGAACTATTTATAGAATATTTAAAAAGTGATGGAGTTTCTAAATGAAGTAAATAAAATAGAATAAATTTTCTTTTAGAAAAATAGGAAAAATCAAGTGAATTCATTTGGTTTTTCTTTTCTTTCTTTTTCCCTTATGATACAATAAATACATAATAAAGGGTGATAACATGAAGTGTGAAAAATGTGGTTATGAGACCCATCCTGGGGACCAAATTTGTATCAATTGTAAAGCAAAACTAAGTCTTGCTCATTCTTATGTTCCAGGAATTGATAAAACAGTAGAGATAGAACCAACAGTAGAAAACAAAAAAAAGAATATTCGTTTTGCTGTTTTTTGTGGAATCGGTGTGCTTGTCTTCATACTTGTTGTTGTCTTGCTCCTTTGTTTTTTTAGGAGGGCATAATGAATAGTAAATTATACGTTGTTGTCACAGTTCCTATGTTAGAAAAAAGTTTTGACCTTTATATTCCAACAACGAAAAAAGTTGGAACAATTAAAAATTTAATTGCCCAAATTATTGAGGAAGAAAGTGACCATATTTTTATTGATACTCATTCTTCTTCCTTATATGACCAAGAAACTGGAGAAAAAATAAGTGAAGAAGAATATGTAAAAGAAAGTAAGATTAGAAATGGCTCAAAATTAATTTTATATTAAAAAGGGGTAGTAATATGCAAATAACTCTTATAAAAGAAAACAAATTGATTGTGTTTACACTTCCCAAAAACAGAAGAGGAAGTTATTGGATTAGTGACTTTGAAAATGGCCGTAAAATCAATTTAATGAATATTGATGCAACAGAAGAAGGATGGATACTCTATAGTAATCGTGAAGCCTTTATTATCGATAATCAAGAAGTAATGGTTCCCTATGTAAAATTGGAAGAATGGAAATTCTTTTCTATTAAAAACAATTATAAACAAGAAAAATATTTTCTTTATTGTGCACCACTCTATGATGAATCTTTTAGAGAATTTAATATGTTAAAAGATACTAGTGTTTCAGTGGGAAATGGGGATAACAATAAAATTAATTATCAATTAGCAGGTCTAAGTAATACCCTATTTACTATTGAAAAACAAGAGAAATCTTATATGTTAAAATTAGTTGATGAAAATAGTTTTGTTTATGTCAATCAAAAGCGTGTTCGTCATATTAAAAAAATTGAGTATGGGGATATTATTTTTGTTTTTGGGTTAAAACTCATTTTAATGCGCAAGGAGGGTGCTGATTATTTCTTGGTAAACAATCCGGGTGGACTTGTGGCTCCTTCCGCTTTATATGCAACTTGTACCGGAGAAATTTCTAATTTTAATGAAGAGTATGAAGAATTAACCGAAGATTATTATGGCGAAGATTATTTTTATCGTACCCCGAGATTTTATGAAAGAACCAATAAATTTGTTTTAAAAATTGATGCACCACCTTCTAAAAAAGAGGAAAATCAAACGCCAGCAATTTTAACTGTTGGACCGATGCTTACGATGTCCATGATGAGCGTTGTGATGCTTATGAGTACAATGAGTGCCATTAACAAAGGAGAAAGAACAGTAAGTGACTCTGCAACCTCTATTGCTATGTGTATTGTTATGCTTGCCAGTTCTCTACTTTGGCCAACACTTACGAAAGTTTATCAAAAATTTTCCGATAAAAGATGGGAGAAGAAACGTCAAAAACTTTATAAAAAATACTTAGACAAAAAAGAAAAAGAAATTGAAATAGAAATGAATAAACAAAAAAGTTCATTGGTTTCCAATAATTTAAGTGTTTCAGAATGTCTTGATATTATAAGAGCTCATAACGTGCGTTTGTGGCAAAGAAGAATCGGCGACGAAGATTTTTTAGACCTTCCTGTAGGACTTGGCAATATTCCCATGGAGATTGAAGTACAATACCCTGAAGAACATTTTTCTCTAACGGAAGATAATTTACTTGATTTAGTGCATGAACTAGGGGAGACGAAACGAATTTTAAGAGATGTTCCTATTACGTATTCTTTTTATGAGAATAAAGCAACGGGAATTGTCGGAAGTCCGTCTTTAACAAAAGAATTAGCTGACCGAATTTTATTACAAATCATGAGTAATTATAGTTATGATGAAGTAAAAATTGTTACCTTTACTTCTTCAGAAAATGAATCCTTATGGGAGTATGTAAAAACCTTACCTCATAGTTGGTCAAATGATCATACTTTTCGTTTTTTTGGTTCTACCAATGACGAATATAGAGAAATGATTTATCAATTAGATAAAATTTACCATGAAAGACGTGAAAGTAAGGAAAAAGAAAGACATGTTCCTCATTATGTTCTTGTTACAGATGCGATTAAATCTATTGATAATTATGATTTAATTAAAAATATTTTAGGTAGTTCTGAAAACTACGGATTTAGTATTATTATGCTTGTTGACAGGGTTTCTGCTTGTCCTAATGAATGTAAAAACTTTATTCATGTAAATCAAGACGAATGTGCTATTTTTAAAAGTGTTTTAAATGAACAAGCCCAAAGTTTTAAAATGGATTTATCTTCTCTAGACGAACTTTATAATTGCAGTAAAGAACTTGCTAATATTAAAGTCGAGATAAAAAGTGAAACAGAAAGTAGTCTACCGGATGTCTATCATTTCTTAGAAATGTATCAAGTGGGGAAAGTTGAACAATTAAATTCATTAGAACGATGGAAAAAAAGTAATCCAATGCTTTCTTTACAAACTCCTGTGGGAATAGGTAAAGGTGGAGAAGTCATTAGTTTGGATTTACATGAAAAATATCATGGACCTCATGGTTTAATTGCCGGAACTACTGGTAGTGGAAAATCAGAATTTATTATTACTTATGTGCTTTCTTTAGCAGTGAATTATAGCCCTTACGAAGTGCAAGTGATTTTAATTGACTATAAAGGTGGAGGACTTGCTCTAGCTTTTCAAAATGATTCTTATACACTTCCCCATTTGGCGGGAATTATGACCAATTTAGATGGAAGTGAATTAACGCGTTCTCTTGCTTCTATCGAAAGTGAAATTAAAAGACGTCAAAGAGAATTTAATGAAGCAAGAGTTATGACCAATGAAAGTACAATTGATATTTATAAATACCAAAAGTTGTGGCGTGAAGGACGTTTACCAGGAAAAGAACAAATTGCCCATCTCTTCATTATTAGTGATGAGTTTGCTGAATTAAAAGAACAACAACCGGAATTTATGGATAAATTAATTTCTGTTGCCCGTGTGGGTCGTAGTTTAGGAGTCCATTTAATACTAGCTACGCAAAAACCGGGTGGTGTGGTCGACCAACAAATTTGGTCAAATACCCGTTTTCGTATTTGCTTAAAAGTCCAAGATACAGGAGACTCTCAAGAAGTCCTAAAAAAACCCGATGCGGCTTATTTAAAGAAAACCGGAAGATTTTATTTGCAAGTGGGCTATGACGAGGTCTTTACTTTAGGACAATCAGCTTGGGCTGGAGCTAGATATATACCAAGTCAAATGTTTAAAAAAGATGTGGATACTTCGGTTAGTATGATTAATAATATTGGCATTACCACTATGAGTAAAGACAGCAAAAAAGAAATTGTGGTGAATGCCAATGGTGAGGAACTTTCTAACATTGTAAAATATTTAAGCGATCTTGCTAGAACGGAAAAAATTCAAATTAAAAAATTATGGTTAGAAAAAATACCAGCCAAAATTTATATCGATAATTTAAAAAGCAAATATAACTTTAAACGTCAAAATTATATATTAAATCCTATTATTGGAGAATATGATGACCCAGATAGCCAAAATCAATATTTACTTACCATGCCTTTATTTGAAGATGGGAATGCTTTAATCTATGGTATTGCTGATAGTGGTAAAGAAGAATTTTTGGAAAGCTTTATTTACTCGGGAATGACAACTTATTCCGTAGCAGAATTAAATTTCTATTTATTAGATTTTGGTTCAGAGACATTACGAAATTTTGAAGCTTGTCCACATGTTGGAGATATTGCATACTTAAGTGATACGGATAAAATAATGAATCTATTTAAAATGATTCAAGAAGAATTACAATCTCGTAAGAAATTATTTGCTAGTTTTGGTGGAAATTATATTAGTTATTTACGTTCTAGTGGTAAGATTCTTCCAAATATTGTCGTTGTAATGAACAATTATGAAGCTTTTCTGGAAAACTTTGAAGATTTGAATGAAGAGTTAACAACAATTACAAGAGAAGCTACTCGTTATGGAATCTGTTTTGTTCTTACAGCAACGAGCGATAGCAGTGTTCGTATGCGTTTAAAGCAAAACTTTAATTTGATTTATGCTCTACAACAAAACAACGACTATGATTATTCAAGTATTCTTGGTAATGTTCATGGTAAGATACCTGCTAAAATAAAAGGAAGAGGACTATTCAAAAGAGATAAGATTTATGAATTTCAAACAGCAAGTATTAAAGAAGAAAATACTAGTGAATATATAAGAGAAATTTGTACAAAATTTAATAAAGCTTCTCAATATCGCGCGAAAAAAATTCCAGTATTACCAGAGACAGTTAATTTTGCAAGCATTGAAAGTGCTTTAACTCATGATTTTTCTATTGCAGTTGGTGTTAATAAAGATACACTTGCTATTGAAAAATATAACTTCTCTAAAAATGCTGTTCACTTTATTGCATCTTATGACATAGAAAATGTCGATGCAGTTCTGAATGCTTTTATAAATCAAATTTGTTATGAAAAGTACGCTAATCTTTATTTCTTTAATGCTTCGGAGCATGCCTTAACAAATGAAAATTTAACAACGAATTTGATTACTAAAAATATCGAAGAAAATCTTACCAAAATCCTTGATTATATTGACCAAGTTTATACCATTTATGAACAAAATCATATGGAGTTAGAATCCATTCAAAATCAAAAGAAAATGTATTGCTTTATTTACGGATTCTATGCTTTTATGAATAAATTGAGTGAGGAAATTAAAAAAAGGTTTGGAGAGTGTATCAAAAAAGATGCCCAAATCGGTTTAGTATCTTTTGTTATTGTTGATAATCCAGATGTTATTAAACCATTTACTTATGAAGAATGGTTTAAAGTTGGTGCTGATTTAACCAAAGGAATATGGATTGGTAGTGGAATTGCTGATCAAACGTTATTTAAAATTTCTAAAATTACAAGAGATGATCGAGAAGAATTACCAAATGATTATGGTTATGTCATTAATAATGCCAAACTCTATAAAGTGAAATTACTTACTGACTTTGAAGCAAAAGACACAAATGTTTAGATTAAAAAAAGTTATGTTTAGGTCATAACTTTTTCAATGGAAGATTGTGTATATTAAATGACAATAAAGTGCAAAAGAATGTAAATGATTTATTCAACCATGATATACTTAAACTAATAGGTGATAGATATGGATATGGATATAAAGGGTTTTGAAATATTAGGAAAATTTGTTTTTGGGGCGTTTTCTGGATTAATAGTAATTTCTGTTATAATGTTAATTCTGTTGTTCCTTATTTGTATTATTACTCATATTGCGTTGGCTATATTTTTAAATAAATTGAATAAGTTAACTACAGGGAAGGGTACAGCGTTAGCTTGGATTCCTGTATGTAATATTTATCTATTAGGAAAGTTAACATTTAATAAAATTGTGGGTTGGATTTTAGTTGGAGTTGTTTTTCTAACTACTACTTTTTCAATAACGATAAATGGTGTTAGAACGGTTCACACTATTTTACCTGAAGGTTTAAGGTCAATTGTACAAACGTTTTATAATATAGCAATTGTTGGTTTACTCATTTACGCCATAATAAAATATATAAAGTTAAAAAAGAATAATTCTACTCAATTGTCGAATCCACAAATTCTGCAACAAACGAATTTGCCAAATGAACAAAAAAGCGAATCAACTTCTTCAAACAATAATAGCAATTAAAAAACGTTCAATTAACTGAACGCTTTTTTTATCTGTTATAGAATTCAACAATAAGACTTTCGTCGATTTCACTATTAAGTTCACTACGATCTGGATATCTTACATAAGTACCAGACATTTTCTTAGCATCAAATGTCACGTAAGCAGGGCTTTTTACATTTGCTTCTAGAGATTCTTTCATTGCTTTATGGTCTAAAGATTGCTCTTTAACACTAACTGTATCTCCAGGTTTTACTTGATAAGAAGGAATGTTTACCTTTTTACCATTGACTAAGATATGACCATGATTGACAATTTGTCTTGCTCCACGTCTTGTTCTAGCAAGTCCCATACGATAAACAATATTATCTAAACGACTTTCTAATAAACGAAGTAAGTTTTCACCAGCAACACCTTTCATACGAGAAGCATGTTCAAACGTTTTTCTAAATTGTTTTTCCGTTAAACCATACATCAAACGTACTTTTTGTTTTTCTTGTAATTGGACTCCGTATTCACTTACTTTTTTACGACGATCAACTCCATGCATACCAGGAGCATAAGGACGACGTGCCATTTCACGACCATTTTCAAGTAATGAAAAATTAAGTCTTCTTGCTTTTTTATAAGCAGGACCTGTATATCTTGCCATGTATTTTCTCCTTTCTATTTATTTTTGCTACAAGTTATGAAATTTAAAAAATAGGGAGTTTATATCAATCATTTCTCAAAAAGGCAGCTTTGATACTTTGAAACTTTATAAACACGTTACTTTTTTCCTTTCTTCTGCCTAACTCATTGCACTTATTAATTATACACAAAAATCTTGTGAAGTCAAATGCTTCTTTTTAATATCTTTCCTATATATAATATGTAAATAAACTTATTTTTAACAAAAATGCAAAAAAAGACTTCCTTTTTTAATTATCTTTTGTTAAAATACAACTAACAGATTTAAGTGGGCATAACTCCCACTTTTATTATTGAAATGGTGAGGTGAACATGGAAGTTAAATTAGAAAAAATAAAAGAAGCTTTAGAAAGTACACTAAAGGAAAAAGAAATTATTGTGGATAGCATAACATTTGAACATGAAGGAAAATACAATTTTTTACGTATTGTACTGGATAAAGTAAATGGAATTGATTTAGATACCATTGTTATGGCAACCAATATCATTAATCCGATTCTTGATAAATTGGATTTGATTGACGAAGAATACATTCTAGATGTATTAAGTAAAGAAAGAGGGAATGAAGAATAATGAATGCAAAAGAATTTTTAAAGGCGTTAGACCATATAGTTGAAGAAAAAAATATAAGCCGTGAAGTTGTATTAGAAGCTATGGAACTTGCTTTAACTACAGCGTATAAAAAGAATTTTGATTCCAAAACCAACGTTAGAGTAGATATTAATCCAAATACAGGGGACATTAAAGTTATTTCTTATTATGTCGTTGTCGACGATTACGATGAAGGAACAGAAACAACCGACGAAGAAGGAAACATTGTGAGAATTCCACCTGCTATTAATGAAGATGCCCAAATTCTTTTAGAGGATGCACAGGAACTTGTTCCAGGTATAAAGGTTGGAGAAACCATCGAGCGTGAAGTGACTCCTAAAGATTTTGGCCGTGTTGCAACATCAACAGCAAAGCAAGTAATCAACCAAAAAATTCGTGAAGCTGAAAGAAATAGTATCATGTCAGAATTCGAAGGCAAAGAAGGCGAAATGATGGTGGGAATGCTTGCCATGGAAGATGCAAAAAATTATTATGTTGATTTGGGAAGAACCAGAGGAATATTACCAAAAAGTGAAATGATACCCGAAGAAGTTGTTAAAATGGGCTCTAGTATAAAGGTTTATATTACAAAAGTAGAAGCAACAACCAAAGGACCACTTATTTTACTTTCTCGTAAACATTATGGTTTTGTTAAACGTTTATTTGAAGCGGAAATTCCCGAACTTGCCGATGGAACAATCGAATTATATGCCGTGGTTCGTGAAGCAGGAATTCGTAGTAAAGTTGCCGTTTATTCCACGATTGATAAAGTAGATCCAATTGGAGCATGTATCGGAGAACGTGGTAGTCGTATTGGAAGTATTTTAAAAGAATTAAATGGCGAACGTATTGATTTAGTCTTATATAGCGAAGATCCTCAAGAATTTATTAAAAATGCTTTGAGTCCAGCAAAAGATGTTATTGTAAACATTACCGATGAGAAAAATAAAGAAGCCTTAGCAATTGTAAATGACGAAAATTTAAGTTTAGCCATTGGTAAAAAAGGAAGCAATGTTAAACTTGCCAGTCGTCTTACGAAATATAAAATTGATGTAAAAACGCTTGCTCAAATTAACGAAGAGGGAAATAAGGCCGAATAAAGTAAGGGGGGTATCCAAATGAAACAAAGAAAAATACCTTTAAGAATGTGTGTGGTAACAAAAGAACGCTTGGAAAAGAAAGACTTGATTCGAGTCGTTCGAACACCAGATAAACAAATTGAACTTGACTTAACAGGCAAGGCGAATGGCAAAGGTGCCTATGTTAAAAAAGAGGTTGAAGTCATAAAAAAAGCCAAACAAAATAAAATAATAGATAGAATTTTAGAGATGGATGTTCCAGAAACTATCTATGAAGAAATGATAAAAATTGTAGAAAAGGATGGTGAAGTAAAATGATGAATGTAAAAGAATATGCTGAAAGCGTTGATTTATCCGTTGCAGAGGTTCTTAAAAAAGCCCAAGAAATTGGCATTGAAGTAAAAAATGCTACAGATGAGTTAAGTGAAGATGATGTCATTATTCTTGATAATGCGATTAGTTTGATTAGCACCGATACGGAAGCTACTTTAGAAGATAATGACGATATCGATGAAGTTGTGGAAGAAATAATGGGTTCTAGTTCTATTGCCAATATAAACGATGGTGAAAAAAAGCAAAAGCTAAAAAAGAAAAATCAATTCAATAATAATCAAGAAGAATACATGACAAAACGTAAAGAAATGTATAAACATAAAGAAAAATTAATGTCAAATAGTGTCGACGAAAATGTTATCCTTTACAAATCAAATATGACCGTTAAGGATTTAGCAGAAGAATTAAACGAAAGTGCCAACGAGATTATTAAAAAGCTTATGATGCTTGGCTTAATGGTAAATGTCAATCAATCTATTGACTTTGACAATGCTTCTTTGATTGCTATGGAATATAATAAGACTCTTAAAAATGAAGAAACGCAAGATGTTGCCAATTTTGAAGAGTATGAAATTACCGATAATGAAAGTGATTTAGTAGCAAGACCACCGGTTGTTACGATTATGGGTCATGTTGACCATGGAAAAACTTCCCTTTTGGATTATATTCGTCATTCTAAAGTGACGGAAAGTGAGTTTGGCGGTATTACCCAACACATTGGTGCTTATCAAGTAGAACACAATGGCAATAAAATTACCTTTATTGATACTCCAGGACATGCCGCTTTTACAGAAATGCGTGCCAGAGGAGCAAGTGTAACAGATATTGTTATCATTATTGTCGCTGCAGATGATGGGGTTATGCCACAAACCAAAGAAGCGATTGACCATGCGAAAGCCGCAAATGTTCCTATCATTGTCGCTGTGAATAAAATTGATAAACCAGATGCTAATAAAGAGAGAATTCGTCAAGAAATGAGTGAAGCCGGTATTACACCAGAAGAATGGGGTGGAGAGTATCCATTTGTGGATATATCTGCTAAAACAGGTGAAGGAGTCGAATTATTATTAGAAACCATTCAAACCATTAGTGAAATGAGTAATTTAAGAGCCAATCCGAATCGTTACGCCGTAGGAGCCGTAATCGAAAGTCGAGTTGATAAAAATATTGGTGGTGTTGCTTCACTATTAATTCAAAATGGAACATTACGTTTAGGAGACCCAGTTGTCGTTGGAACTTGCTTTGGTAAAATTCGTACCATGAAAAATGATTTAGGAGAATCCATTGTTAGTGCTGGTCCTTCAACTCCTGTAGAAATTACTGGCTTATCCGATAACCCAAGTGCTGGAGATCGTTTCATGGCTTTTGAAACCGAAACGGAAGCCAAAACAATTGCTAGTAAAAGAAAAAATGCCGAAAGAGATAAAAAGAATAGACCACAATCTTTATCTTTAGATGATTTATTTAATAAAATTAATGAAGGGCAAAAAGAAATTAATGTTGTTTTAAAAGCCGATGTAAGAGGAAGCGAAGAAGCCGTTCGAAATGCTCTAGAAAAAATTGATGTCGAAGGCGTCAAAGTAAAAGTGATTCGTAGTGGAATTGGTACCATCACCGAAAGCGATGTTGTTCTAGCTAATGCATCCAATGCTATCATTATTGGATTTAATGTCAGTCCTAGTGGAATGACCAAAGAAATTGCTAAAGAATATAACGTTGAAATTCGCCTTTATACCATTATTTATAAAGTGGTAGAAGAAATGGAACTTGCTATGAAAGGAATGCTCGATCCAGAATTCGAAGAACATGAACTAGGTGAAGCCGAAATTCGTAAAATATTCAAATTCTCGAAAGTGGGAAATATCGCTGGCTCTTATGTTACAGAAGGAATTATCAAAAATGGTAGTCTTGCTAGACTTATTCGTGATGGTATTGTTCTTTATGAAGGAAAAATTGCCAGTGTTCAAAGAGAAAAAGATACGGTAAAAGAAGTGAAAAAAGGTTTTGAATGTGGAATTACTTTAGAAAACTACAGCGATATTAAAGAAGGAGATACCATTAAATCTTATGAAATGGTAGAGGTTAAAAGATGAGTATTAAAATAAAGCGTATCGAAAGTGAAATGGTCAAAGTAATCAGCGAAATCCTACTAGAAGAAGCAAGAGATGACTTACTAAAAACGATTAGTATTACGGGAGCTGAAGTCGCCACGGATTTATCTTTTGCCAAAGTTTATTTTACTAGTTTAGTGGAAGATAAAACCCATAAAGAATTAGAATATGAAATGGAAGAAGCTTCTCCTTTTATACGAAAAAAATTAGCGGAAAAAATGGATTTACGAAATACCCCAAAACTAAAATTCTTATATGATGAATCGATTGAATATGGGGCCCATATTGAAAAAATTATCGATGAAATTCATAAGAAAGATGACGAGGAATGAATGGTATTCTAGTTGTGAATAAAGAGAGTGGTTATACAAGTCGTGATGTCGTAAATGTCTTAAACCATGTTTTTCAAACGAAAAAGATAGGACACACGGGAACCCTTGATCCTATAGCAAGTGGAGTGCTTGTAGTCTGCATTGGAAAATATACAAAATTGGTTGAAAAAATAACCAACCATGAAAAAGAGTATGTTGCAAACATTGCCTTAGGAATCAAGACGGATACTTTAGATACCGCGGGAACTATTTTGGAAAAAGAAGAACCGCAACGACTAACGGAAGAGGAAATTATGAATGTTTTAAATTCTTTTTTAGGAAAAAGTAAACAAGAAGTCCCTAGTTATTCTGCAATTAAAATAAATGGTAAAAAATTATATGAATATGCTCGAGAAAACAAGAGTATTGAACTTCCGAAAAGAGAAATTGAAGTAAAAGAAATCAAACTTTTAGAATATAAAGACAATCATATAACGTTTTCTTGTGTTGTTTCCAAAGGAACTTATATTCGTAGTTTAATTCGCGATATTTGTGAAAAACTACAAGTTCTAGGAACGATGTCCGATTTAATAAGGATTAAACAAGGAAATTTTACAATTCAAAATAGTTATACATTGGACGAGATTAAAAAGGAGAATTATCAACTTCTCACTTTAGAAAATCTTTTTTCTTGTCCTCGTTATTCGTTAACAACAGAAGAATATCAAAAAGTAAAAAATGGCAATACTTTAAATCTTCCTGAAACAAGCGAAGAAATTTTATTGGAATATCATCACGAAATTGTGGCTTTGTATGAAAAAAAAGGGGAATTTTATAAACCATGTTTGGTTTTATAAATGTTTTTTAAAAAAGTTGGTGGGTTATATGGATGAAATGGAAATGAAAAAAATCTCTTTGGTATTATATAATAAGATTTGTAAAGAATTAAAAAATAAAAAATTAGATATTACTCCCTTTGATATTGAAAAAGCTTTATTGTATCACGAGGACTTAAGTCAAATATATACAGTTTCATTAAAAGAACAATTTTCTATAGACTTAAATGATTTTTATCACTTAGTATGTGTTGTGCGTATTATGGGAATGGATAGTTATATTGCTTGCATTGAAAATACTTTAGATGATGATATTGAATCGATAATAAAATGGTTGCCACAAATAATGGAATGTTTTACGGATGTGGAAAGTTTAGAATTAAAAAAAGCCTTTTTAAAAAGAGTAACGCATTATCAAGACTTAAATTGTTTAGATAATCAAGAAATAAATCGCTTTTTTTGGAGCATTATCAATGATTTAGAAAAAAATAGTAAGAAAAGAGTAATGAAATAAAATCATAAAAAAAGAAAACTATTTGGATTGTTAGTTTTCTTCCTTTAACTTCTCAACTTGTTCAAGGGATAAACCGGTTGCTTCCGCTATTTGTTCGATTGTATTAACACCCATTTGCAGTAACTTTTTAGCAGTAGAAAGGTTTGCTTCGTCCATTCCCGTTTCTTTGGCATCTTCTAGTTGTTGACGATGCTTCTCTTCAATATCATAATACCCCGCAAACTCCGGGTCTTTACTTAACTCTTCTACTGTTCTTATTACTGACATATATTCCTCATCCCCCTCATACTTTTCCTCTAATTGCTTGATTGTTCTTTTTTCTTTTATGAAATTAGCAAACTTCTTTATTTCTTTACCTACATTATAGTTTTTATCAGAACAATTTTCAAGTATTACATGATAAGAAATATAATTGTTTACTTCTATGTGTCCCTTTTTATCTTGTATTTGAAAAATCAAGATAGGGTCACTTGTTTCATACTGATTAAAATTATCAAAATTAATCAGTATAATAGAAGTATACTCTTTTTTGGATGTGGTAGTTTCCACAATACGACTCATAGCATACAAACTGTTTTTCTCAAAAACATGTTTTTGATATGCTTGATTCATTTCCACAATAATTTGCATGTGGTCAGTAATCTTAATGGTCATATCGGTGGATTGCTTCTTTTGTATTTCTTGCCTTTTGGCAATTTCTTCACCACC
This sequence comes from uncultured Bacilli bacterium, assembly GCA_947631035.1. Taxonomy (GTDB): domain Bacteria; phylum Bacillota_I; class Bacilli_A; order RF39; family UBA660; genus MGBC108787. The sequence continues at coordinate 21,895 of CANRJW010000001.1, read as the reverse complement.
TATATATGTGGCATGATACAAAAGATTTCTATCGATACCTGTGATTTCACTAATCAAACCTGCAACCATACTTCTACTTTGTGGTTTAGTCATGAAAGCTTTGAACATCCAATCATTTTTCAAGTTGATTGTTTTTGGTTCTTCTTGAGTAAACATTTTTCACCTCCTTGTTCTATATAAAAGAAGTATCCTAAAAAATACTTCCTCTACTTATATATATACAAGGCAAATTCGTGATTTCCTTTTTTTTAGAGCAAATTTCTTTAAAAAAGTGAAAAAAACTTTAAAAAAAGGGCATTTTTTTCTAATTTTACGTTTAAAAGCAAAAAATCATTGCATTTCTAATCACACTTATAATATAATAATAACGAAGTTTAATCTTAGTTAGAAAGACACCTCGTTTTCTTACTCAGTTTAAACCGATTAAAAAAGTAAGGAGGAAAAAATATGGCAGTTACCAAAGAAGAAAAACAAGCAATCATTAAAGAGTTTGGTAAAAATGAAAAAGATTGTGGATCTACTGAAGTACAAATTGCAATTTTAACAAAAGAAATTAATGCATTAACAGAACACTTAAAAGTTCATATCCATGATTATCATTCCAAAAGAGGACTTTTAATGATGGTTGGTAAAAGAAGAAAATTATTAGATTACTTAAAAGAAAATAATATTGTATCTTATCGTAATCTAATTGAAAAATTAAATTTAAGAAAATAGGGCACTTGTTTTTTAAAGTGTCTTTTTTTATGCTAGTAAAGGAGGAAATGTATGAAGAAAGTATATAAATTAGATTTTTTAGGAAGAGATTTAGTTGTAGAAACAGGAGAACTAGCAAAGCAAACGAATGGATCCGTTTTAGTTCGTTATGGAGATACAGTCATTTTATCTGTTTGTGTTATGGGAAAAAATACGATTACCGCAGACTTTTTTCCACTAACCGTTTTATACCAAGAAAAATTATATTCGATTGGTAAAATACCAGGAGGTTTTATTAAAAGAGAAGGGCGACCTACTGATGAAGCAACCCTTGCCGCAAGAATTATCGATCGTCCAATACGACCCATGTTTGATGAGAACTTAAGAAATGAAATTCAAGTAATCAATACGGTTTTATCCGTTGATCAAGACAATTCTCCTATTATGGCTGCTTTATTTGGTTCAAGCTTATGTTTAGGAATTAGCGATATACCCTTTGATGGACCGGTGGCTGGAGTTGTCGTTGGTAAAATTGGTAAAGAATTTATTATTAACCCAACCGTTGAACAATTAGAACAAAGTAGTTTAAATTTAACAGTAGCTGGTACAAAAGACGCTATTTGTATGGTGGAAGCTGGTGCTCAAGAATTAAGCGAAAAAGATATGTTAGAAGCTTTAATGTTTGGTCATGAACATATTAAAACGTTATGTGAATTTGAACAAAAAATTATTGACGAAATTGGATTAGAAAAACAAGAACTTGCTGTTGCATCCATCGATGAAGAATTAGAACGTGCTGTAAGAGATTATGCAACCAAAGATATGCTTGCTGCTATTCAAATTAAAGATAAACTAGCAAGTTATGAACGTATTGAAGAAGTAAAAACGGCGACTTTAGAAAATTTTGCGGAAATCTATGCAAATGACGAAAACATCGAACAAATTTTAAAAGATGTTAAAAAAGTTGTTGATACCATTGAAGGGGACGAAGTAAGACGTTTAATTACTGATAAGAAAATTAGACCAGATGGTAGAAAAATGGACGAAATAAGACATTTAGATGCCCAAGTTGATATTTTACCTCGACCACATGGAAGTGCTTTATTTACACGTGGAGAAACGCAAAGCCTAGCAACAACAACTCTAGGAGCTTTAGGAGAACATCAAATACTTGATGGCCTTGGATTAGAAGATTCAAAACGTTTTATGCTTCATTATAATTTCCCACAATTTTCTGTTGGAGAAACGGGAAGGTATGGTTCCCCAGGTCGACGCGAAATCGGCCATGGTGCTTTAGGAGAAAGAGCCCTTGCTCAAGTAATACCTAGCGAAGAAGAATTCCCTTATACCATTCGTGTTGTAAGTGAAATATTAGAAAGTAACGGATCAAGTAGTCAAGCAACCATTTGTGCTGGGTGTTTATCTTTAATGGCCGCAGGAGTTCCAATTAAAAAGCCAGTAGCAGGTATTGCAATGGGACTTATTACCAATGGTAAAAAATATACTATTTTAACCGATATCGCTGGTTTAGAAGACCACATGGGAGATATGGACTTTAAAGTTGCCGGAACAAAAGATGGTATCTGTGCTTTACAAATGGATATTAAAATTAAAGGCGTTACAAAAGACATCTTAAAAGAAGCCCTTGCCCAAGCTAAAAAAGCTCGACTTGAAATCTTAGATGTTATGACCGATTGTATTAAAGAACCACGTAAAGAATTATCTCCATATGCACCTAAAATTGAAACATTCACTATTGACCCAGAAAAGATTAAAGATGTTATTGGTCGTGGTGGAGAAATGATTACCAAGATTATTTTAGAATCAAGCAATGTTTCAACGGTAAATGATAAAGATGCTGTTAAAGTGGATTTAGAAGATGATGGAAGAGTTATTATTTATCATACGGACCCAGAAATTATTAAAAAAACCAAAGAAATGATTTTAAACGTTGTACGTGTTGTTGAAGAAGGGGAAATCTATACTGGAACGGTTACAAAAGTAGAAGACTTTGGTTGCTTTGTTGAACTATGGAGTGGCTGTGAAGGATTGGTACATGTTTCACAACTTGCTCATGAAAGAATTGAAAAACCAAGTGATTTATTTAAAGTTGGAGACCAAATTGTTGTAAAGAGTTTAGGCTATGACAATAGAGGACGTTTAAATTTATCTCGTAAAGAAGCTTTACCAAAACCAAAAGGTAAAGAAGAAAAGAAAGTAGAAAAAGAGAAAAAAGTTAAGAGTAGAAAATAGGCTTTTGTATAGGCCTTTTTTTCATGTCTTGTCAAAAGACGAAAAAGAGAGTAGAATAAAAAGTAATAATAGAGGAGGAAAAGACAAATGAAAGAATTTGAAAGAAACCTCCCAACCAGTGGAAATAGTCGTCTGGGGGGGGGGTTATTATTTAGATAATAATAGAAAGGAACCAAGACGACTCAAGAAAATAGTAGTAAGTTTAATAAGTATTGTAACACTCATAACAGTAGTGTCTTTTAGTTATGCATGGTGGACCACAACAACAAAACAAAACGAAATGAATATCTTAGGAACAAGTTGCTTGAAAATAGAAATGGACGAATTAAGTGAAGCTATAAGTTTAAAAAAAGCTTATCCTTTAACCGATAAAGAAGGAGAAAAACTAGAACCCTTTCATTTTAGAATAAGAAACATCTGTAATACCGGAGTAGATTATAAAGTAAATATAGAGGTACTACAAATAGATGGAAAAAGAATCGAATCAAAGAATATCGCGGTCAAGATAGATAAAAAAGTTAAAAAAAAATTAACAGAAGAATATAGTACATCAAAGATAGAGACAGAAGACTATGAAGCGATAGAAGCCTATAACATATATAAAGGAACTCTAACTGCCTATGCAAACGTAGAACATGAAGTAAGATTATGGATGGACGAAAGTGCGGATAATGATAGTCAAAACGGAAAGTTTGAAGCCAAGGTAGTAATAACAGGAGACCAAAATGAAATAGCACAAGATGGAGATATACAATTAGCAATGTTAGTAGATGGAAAGATGCAAGAAGAAATGCCAAACAAGGAAGAAGAAAACTATGCAGTCGAAGTAAAATGTGATAAAGGAAGTGGAAAATGGAATCAAGAAACATGGGGAGTCGAGATAACCGGAATCGAGAAAAATCAAGTAAGTTGTAACATAGAGTTTACCACACTAGAGAAAGACACAACCATTGATTTTGATTATACAGGAAAAGAAGAAGCCATCAGTTTACCAAAAGGAAATTACAAATTAGAAGTATGGGGAGCTCAGGGTGGTGCAGAAAGTGAAGAAGCCAAAAATATAGGTGGTCTAGGTGGTTATTCAGTAGGAGAATATACAATTTCTTCAAGTGATACATTATTTGTTAATGTTGGAGGGCAAGGTTCAAATATACGAAATAATAATGAATATTTTGGTGGATATAATGGTGGAGGAACAGGAAATACAGTAAGCCAAATTGGTTTTGGTGGCGGAGGCGCTACCCATATAGCTAAAGTTTCAGGATTGTTATCAACATTAGAATCTCAAAAAGAACAAGTCTTAATTGTTGCTGGAGGTGGCGGAGGTAATGGTGGAACTTATAGTTATGGTAATGATATTTACGGTGGCTCAGGTGGTGGATTCAAAGGAAAAGATGGATATAATAATATTGTAAATACTCATCCTAATAATTCTTCAACTAATTATACTGGTATTGGAGGAAGCCAAAACGAGGGTGGATATGAAATTCATAAAAAAAGTGAGAATGCAAAGGGTAAATTTGGCCAAGGAGGTAATTATTACTATATTGAGGGGGATAGATGCGGAATAGATTCAAGTATTGGTGGTTGTGGTGGCGCCGGAGGAGGTGGAGGATACTTCGGTGGAGGGGGCTCTTCACGAGGACACGCTGGAGGTGGAGGAGGTTCTGGCTACATTGGAAATCCTCTTCTAACTAATAAAGCTATGTATTGCTACCAATGTACAACAAGTGATGCAGACGAAACAAAAACTTACACTACGGATAGTGTAAGTAGCGAGGCTATTAGTCAAAATGCTAAACAAGGCGATGGTTATGCTAGAATTACCTATTTAGGAAATAATTAAAAAAAGTAAAAGATTTTTCTACTTTAAATATAAGTCATAATATTCGTCATAAGTAAGTTGACTTTCCCATACTTTTTTAGCTAAATCTTTTCCTAAATATCTTAAATGCCATGGTTCTTCAATATAGCCAGTGATGCTTTCCGATTCTTTTGGATAACGAACAATGAATCCATATTTATAGGCATTTTCTTTTAACCAAAGGGCATCTTCTTCGCTAATGTCATTCATTCCTTCACTCCAAACATCAACAGCCAGTCCCGTTTGGTGTTCGGAATGCCCTGGTCTTGCCGAATAAGTATCTGCAAGTATTCGCCCATCTTTTTGTATATAAGTATTATAAATAGATTGTTGATAACTATAAGAGCGATAAGCGCTATAGGGTCTTATAAAAACATTTTCTAATTTAGCAAAACTTACCAACTCTTCAAAAGCATCCGCTGCTTTTTCTCTTAATTGATACCTGGCATCATAACTTAAACTTTTTAAATCCTTTGGTTCATATTCTTTTAAAGTACGATATTTGTTTACCAAAACCTGATAGTCTTCTTTATCTTCGATTTCTTCTATTTGTGTATAAAAGTCATGATCTAAACCAATATTTACTTTTAAAACGGCTTCTTGTAAAGATGTTTTATTCTTTTCTTGATATTGTTCATATCGAGGGATTTTATCCACTTCAAAATTGGGAATTTCATAATAAGCTTCTAAATCTATTTTTTCATTATCTAAAAGTTTTTCAATATTTTCATGATGGACATAATTGTAAAGATTATTAATTTCTTGAGGGGTATAATTTAAGTGGAGTAAACAATTGATTTCATGAAAAAAACTATCTTCTTCATGATAGAGGATTTGAGCATACATATTTTGATACTCTTCTTTAAATTCTTTCGTATCTTTAATATAAAATAGGGTTTGTTCTTGTTCATTCATTACATTCACAATCCTTTTCTTATTATTATTCTCTTGATAAATAAAATATGAAAAAACACTCATAAAAACGAGTGTAATACTACATGCAAAAATAAATTCCTTTTTCTTCATTTTTTCTACCTTCTTTCCTTTTTATTCTACAAAATAAGTTTGGAGAGTTTTGTCATATTTTGCCTGTCTAGACATAGTTTTTATTAGGTGATACTATGAAAAAAATTGGAATCCTTATTCTTTTAAGTTTTTGTTTTATTGGAAAAGTGCAGGCGGAAGAATTAGCCCCAAATAGTGAAAGTGCCATACTTCTTGAAGTATCAACGGGAAAAGTACTCTATGAAAAAAATGCCGATACCAAACTGGCTCCTGCTTCTATGACTAAAGTCATGAGCATGCTTTTAATTATGGAAGCCATTGACTCAGGTAAAATCTCTTTTGAAGATGAAGTCATTATTAGTGATACAGCATCAAGTATGGGTGGTAGTCAAATTTTTTTACAAACCGGAGAAAAATATAAAGTTCATGAACTTTTAAAAGGAATTGCTGTTGCAAGTGGCAATGATGCCGTTGTTGCGATGGCCGAAAAGGTAAGTGGTAGTGTTTCCGCTTTTGTTGAAAAAATGAATGAAAAAGCCAAGGAATTAGGACTTAAAAATACCCATTTTGATAATCCCCATGGACTAGAAAGTAAAACGCATTATACAACGGCACGAGATATGTCGGTTATGGCAAAAGAATTATTAAAACACGAACGTATCTTAGAATATACTTCTCTTTATGAAGATTACTTGAAAAAACCAGATGGTTCTAGTGTATGGCTTGTCAATACCAATCGATTGGTCAGGTTTTACGAAGGGGTTGATGGTTTAAAAACTGGATTTACGAATCAAGCTGGCTATTGTATTACCACCACTGCGAAAAGAGGAAACATGCGCCTTCTATCCGTTGTAATGAATGCCGAAACGAGTGATTTAAGAAGTAAAGATACAGTAAGTATGCTAAATTATGGCTTTAATACTTACAAGTTAGACCTTTTACTTACCAAAGAAAACGATTTAGGAGAAGTTTCTATTGAAAAAGGAAAAAAATTAAATACTAAAGTATACCTTGACCAAGACATCACTCTTTTAAAAAAGGTAAGTGATGCCAAAGAAGAGTACCATTATAATCTCGTGGTAGAACCCGTAAATGCTCCAATCAAAAATGGCGATGTTTTGGGCTATTTAGAAGTTCTTGACAAGGGCGGAAATCGTATTAAAGAAGTAAATGTTATTGCTAAAGAAGACGTACCAAAAGCAAGTCTTTGGGATTTAGGCATCCGTTTATTTGAATTTATAACCAGTGGTCTTGTTTTCTAAGACTCTGTTAAATTTGACTCTTAATTTACAAAAGGATTGTGAACTTTTAGCAGTCCTTTTTTTATCTATGTTATAATGTTTTTAGAATAAAGTGAGGAACTTATGAAAAATACTAGTAAAGAAAATATCAAAAATACCAATCCCAAAAGAAAAAGAGTGAAGAAAAAAACATATCGTCGTTTGTTTTTGGCTTCTTTTTTACTGACCATTTTATTACTCATTGCTGTTTTTTTATTGAATGTTTTACCTCTTTTTTATTTTCTTCTTTTAGGTGCACTTCTTATTTTGTTTGATTTTGGCATGCTTTCTTTAACTTTAAAAAGAGGTTGGAAAAGAAGATGCTTTGCTACTGTACTTACGATAATAAAAATGATTGGGACTTTTGTTTTACTTCTTTATTTTGTTCATACTTTTCTTTTTTTACATAATTTAGGAAAAGGCAATATGAATACAAAGAATTATAATGTTATTGTTTTAAATACCAGTTCTTATAATAAACTAAATGATATTAAAGATAAAAAAATAGGGTTTGTAAAATCCAATGAAGAAGAACTTACTGAAGCAAAACAACATTTAAATAAAAAAACTTCTTTAGAATATATCGAATTAGAAGATACAGAGCATTTACTAGATGCTTTATACAATTATCAAGTTGATGCTATATTAATGGAAGATGCTCAAAAAGTAATGTTAGAAGAAATGAGCAATGAATTAAAAACAAAAGAAAGAATTATTTATGAATTTTCGATTGATATAGAACTAAAAGACGAACTAGTGAAAAATGTGGATACAACAAAACAATCTTTTAATATCTTCATTTCAGGAATTGATACTTATGGAAAAATAACCAGTGTATCTAGAAGTGATGTCAATATGGTAGTTTCGGTAAATCCCGTTACCCATAAAGTGCTTTTAACGAGTATTCCAAGAGATTATTATGTCAAATTACATGGTATCAATACCACTTTAAATGATAAAATTACCCATGCTGGTATTCATGGTATCGATACATCGGTTAAAACAGTAGAAGACTTACTTTCTATAGACATTAACTATTATGCCAAAGTAAACTTTACTTCTTTAATTAAAGTGGTCGATGAACTAGGGGGAATTGATGTTAATGTGGATAAAGCCTTTAAAGCCTATTATGTCGAAGATGAAGTAGTAAGTTATTCTTTTCAACAAGGAATGAATCATTTAAACGGCAAACAAGCACTAGCCTTTGCCCGTGAAAGAAAAAGCTTATCCGATGGAGATGTCGGACGTGTAAAACATCAACAACAATTACTAGAAGCAATTTTAAATAAAGTTTTATCCAAAAAGATTCTGTTAAAATATAATGATTTATTAAATGCTTTAGATGGAAAATTTATCACCAATATTGGTACGGATAATATTACTTCTTTAGTAAAAAAACAAATAAAAGAAATGCCTTCTTGGACGATTGAAAAATATACTTTAGCAGGAACAGATGCTTATGATTATACGTATTCTTATAAATCACTCAAATCTTATGTGATGCTACCGGATACCGATTCTGTAAATGTTGCCAAAGAAAAAATTAAAAACTTAATGGAAGAGGCTTAATTTATTAAAAAAATATTTACCATAAAATGAATTTTTGATATATTCTTTATGGGGATGAGGAATATAGATGCAAATAGGAAAAATAGTACAAATCAACAATCAACAATGCTTTTGTTTGGGAATTCTTTTTCTTGCCATTAGTGTTGTTTTTCTTTTCTATATTTATTTTACGAATGCAAAAACATTTACGACTGCCCAAGAATTAAAAAATGTCAAGGAAAGCAATCAATATGCTAAAATCGAAGCTTCTGTTATGACCGATTATTTTGCCATTCATGATTATGCTGGAGTAGAACATAAAACGTATTTTATTTGGGATGCTAAAAATGTTTATCTCGTAGACTTAAATGAAGAAACAAGAAAGCAATTAGAAGAAATTTATACGTATTCTTATAATACTGTGGATACAAATTCACCAAGTAGTGTTACCATTAAAGGAATTGCCAAAGTGATTCCCAAAGATTTACAACTGACTGCCATGTCCAGTTTAAATAAAATTCTCGAACAAGATATTGTAACAGAAGAAAATAGTAAAGATATTTTTGGCATCTATTATTTAGATACTTTTGATACACCTATGTTTTATATATTAGAAAAGTTTTTAATTGTACTTCCTACACTTAGTATGGGACTATTCTTTTTCCTTCTCCTTTTCTTAAAAAAAAGAAAGACGAAAAAAATAAAAGACATTAAACAAAGGAAAATTCATAATGCATGAATTTTTTTTTATACCCACTTCTTTTGACAAGTTTTGTCGAAAGTGTTTAAAAAGTTATAAAAATTTACTATATTCATATAGCAGGTGATAAAAATGTTTCAAATGGACGTAGAGTACAATAAAGGTATTTTATTTGTTCGCTTGAAAGGTAATTTAACTAGCAAAAAGACTTACGAATTAAATAATTATTTAGTTCCAGTTCTTTTAAAGCATAAAATAAAATATTTAGTTTACAATTTATATGAATTAGATTCTATCGATGAAAGTGGTGTCAATGCTCTTTTAAATACCAAAAGTGCGATTCGTATCAATAAAGGAAAAATTTATATTTGTGAAGCAAAAGATACCATTAAAAAGTGGATAAAGAACTTACATATTCAAGAATTAGAAAATGAACTCTCTGCTTTAAAGACTATTAAAATATAGGAGGACAAATGACAACTGAAAAAATAATTGAAGAAAATACCGGATTGATTTATAAAATTGCCAATCGAAGTTTTTATGGAATTGAAAGAGAAGACTTATACCAAGCCGGAGTATTGGGTATTTTAAAAGCTATTAAAAATTATAAAGAAGAAAGTTTGGCAAAGTTTTCAAGTTATGCTTTTAAATCTATTTTTGGTGAAATGTATAAACTTGCTATGCAAAAACAAATCAAAGTAAGTAGTGATTATTTACGTCTTTATAAATCGATTGAAACTTCTAGATATAGTCTTGCTCAAAAATGGGGAAGAATTCCCACAAATGAAGAACTAGCTCAATTCTTAGAAATGGATATCTATGAACTTGAACAAGCCATTATTGCTGGGTCTATCATGGTAAGTAGTTTAGACCAAAGTATGGATGATGAAAGAAGTTTATATGAAACCATTCCTTTAAATGAAAATATGTCGATAGAAGACAGATTAGTCATTTTAGAAGGGCTAGAACAATTAAGTGGAGAAGAACGAAAGATTTTAGAGTATCGTTACTTTCAAGATATGACTCAAAGTGAAGTAGCAAGAAAATTAAAAAAGACCCAAGTCATGGTCTCACGTTACGAAAAAAAAGGAATAGATAAAATTCGTGAATATTATGCATCATGATTTTTCTGTTTCGGTGGTTGCTTTTTCATTTAAAGATTTCTTTTCATAGTCAATAATAAATTTAGTAAGAATTCGAACTACCAAATTATTTAAACTTCTTTGTTCTTCTAGGGCAATCATGTCTAATTTTTTCTTTAAGTCTTCATCAATTCTAACAAATATAACGTCTTTGTTCATAAAAATTTTCTCCTTGGTTATTTCAATAATATACTATTTTAAGATAAAATTATGCTTGCATAGTGATATCAATGTCATGCATAACGATATAAGATAGCATAATGATAGGAAAAAGTAAAAAAGTTTGGTTGAACAAAGAGGAAAATTTGTGGTAGAATTAGATTAAGATATGGAGGAGAAAAACAAATGAAAGAATTTGAAAAGAACCTCCCAACCAGTGAAAATAGTCGTCTGGGGGGGGGGTATATTAGATAATAATAGAAAGGAACCCAAACGACGAATCAAAATAATATTTATAGGAATTATAGCAGGATTATTAATTTTAGTAGGAACAAGTTATGCCTGGTGGACAACAACGGCAACTCAAACTGGAATTAATGAAGTACAAAGTGGTTGCTTAAAATTAAGTTTAACAGAAGAAAAAAATGATATCCGTTTAGAAAAGACTTATCCTATAGAAGATAAAGATGCCAAGAATTTGACACCTTATCAATTTAAAATCACAAATATATGTAAAACAACAGTGGATTATACAGTAAAACTAGAGAAGTTAATGGAAAAAAACGGCCAAGAAGATAATTTATTAAATAGTGAATATATAGCCGTAGAGTTTAATGGAGGCCAAAAAGAGTTACTATTCAATTATCCAAAAGGAAAAAGTACCTATGAAGGAGAAGATTATAAATCAGTAGAAGCAAGAGAATTAATAAAAGGAACATTAAATGAGAGTGATACAAAAACATATACAATAAAACTATGGATGGACGAAAGTGTTACAATAGAAGACCAAGCAATGAATAAAATTTTTATTAGTAAAATAGTAGTAGATGGAAGTATGAATGATTTAGCAGTTTATAATGAACCAAAATTACATGGAGCAGACCCAGTATTAGGAAATCAAGATAGTAAAGGAGAAATTGCTTTACTATCAACCAATACACTAGCAGAAGTAGAACCAACTCCAAACGATAAACTCATACCTGTCATTATAAGTGATAATGGAACAGTTACTAGAGCAGATTTATCCCATGATTGGTATAACTATGAAGAGAAGAGATGGGCGAATGCTGTTATACTAACAGATGGAGCAGAAGAACCAGACGTAGGGGCAACAATAGAAGAGAAAGATATCGAAAGTTATTTTGTATGGATACCAAAATATAGTTATAAGTTATTTGACGATAAGTTAGGGGAATATACTGAAGCATTACCAGCCAGCAGTGAACTTTCCAATAAAGGTCCAACGACATCAATTGAGATACGATTTGGAATAGAAGATACTGATGATGGAAATCCAAATGAATGTACTACCCCAACAGAATCAGGAGAAAGAGGAAGTTGTGGCTATGGAGATTGGATGACGCATCCAGCATTTCTAGCCTTTGAAGGAGCTAAAGGATTGTGGGTCGGCAAGTTTGAAACAGGATATAAAGGAGCTACAAAAGTGGAAGATGCCCAAAAAAATGAAAATAAATCAGAACAAGTTATCATAAAACCAAATGTTTATTCATGGAGAAATATAAACGTATCGAATGCCTATCAAACAAGTTATGGGTATAAAAGAGAATTAGAAAGTCATATGATGAAGAATACAGAGTGGGGAGCCGTTGCTTATCTTACAAATTCTATTTATGGAAGATGTAATAATGGTAAATGTACCGAAGTAAATGTTAATAATAGTCAAAATTATGTAACCGGTGTAGTAGCAATAAATGGAGCTGATACAGGTTTTTCTAAGGACGAATATGCAACTACAACTCCAAAGGAAAGTAATAATGTTTCCTACGTATACCCAACAAGTCAAAAAGCAAGTACCACAGAAAATAATACAGGCATCTTCGACATGTCCGGTGGTTCATGGGAATATGTAGCGGGAGTGATGTTACAAGAGGGGAATAAAGAAGTTGATTATGGCTCAGGAGGAAAAATAGATTTTGCAGATTCTAAATATTATGATAGTTACCAATATTGGGCTGACCAAACCCATTGGAATCGTCGAATTTTAGGAGATGCAATAGGAGAAATAGGACCTATAGGAACTAATGTTGGCGGAGGATGGCATTGGAGTTATTTTTATCAAGATTATGCAGTATTTGTTTACACTACGCATCCGTGGCTTTGTCGTGGTGGACAGTTTCAAAATACTATTCGAAGAGGTTTATTTGCTTTTTTCGGTGAAGATGGGATTGCGAGGGGAAATTGTAGTTTCCGTATCGTCCTAGCCATTTAATACTATAAAATCAACCTTTTTCTGTGCATATGCAAATACCAAAAATATGTTCCAACATATTCTATCCATAGGAGGAGGAATATATTTGAGTAGAGTCTTATACAATGCTATAAATCAAGTTACCCAAAAGTACAATGCCATTACTCATAAGGGAATTGACCTTGTTAAAGAAAAAAATAAAATCGCGGAAGTGATGGCTCATAGTGATGGTGAAGTTGTCTCAGTAGCAACAGGCCAAAAGCATGATACAAATACTACGGGTACTGCAACTTATGGAAATTATGTAAAATTAAAACATCATAATGGAATGTATACTTTATATGCCCATTTAAAAAATGTTAACGTCAAAAAAGGTGATCAAGTAAAACAGGGAGATATTTTAGGAGAAATGGGAGAAACAGGTAAAGCTTATGGTGTTCACTTACATTTTGAAGTCCGAAATAATAAAGATGTTCGTATTAACCCAACTCCCTATATTGATGCCAATCTTCCTAACGATATAGAAAAAATAGATGTGATTTATCAGTCTTATGATAGCCGTAAAAAAAGATGGTTACCTAATGTGACTAATGATTTGGATTATGCTGGAAATTTAGGAAATGCCATGAGTGGCCTTGCCATTAACTTGACAAAAGGAAATGTCGTGTATCGTGTACATGAAATGAATAATAAATGGCTACCTGATGTAAAGGATAGGGAAGACTATGCCGGAAACCTTGGTAAAAACATTGATGGAATTCAAATGAAAAGCGATACTTGTACTTTACTTTATCGAGTTCATTTAAAAAATGGTAGTTGGTTATCATGGGTACAAAAATATGACGATACAAATTCTGGCTATGCTGGAATATTAGGTAAGGAAATTGATGCTGTCCAAATCAAAGTAAAGGAGTAGAAGTCTTAGCGTTTTAGACTTCTATTTTTTCAAAATTTCGGTTATACTTATAAATAGAATAGGGTTTGATAATATGCGTGATAAAACTTTATCTAAAGAAATGTTAAAGAAAATAGATGGTTATTTTAGAGCTGCTAATTATTTAAGTGCTGCCCAACTTTATTTAAAAGATAATCCTCTTTTACAAAGAAAGTTAACTTTTGATGATATAAAAGCAAAACTTGTTGGACACTGGGGTACTGTTCCTGGTCAAAATTTCGTTTATGTTCATTTAAACCGAGTTATCAAAAAATACAACTTAAATATGATTTATGTTTGTGGTCCAGGTCATGGTGGACAAGCCGTTGTATCAAATACTTACTTAGAAGGAAGTTATAGTGAATTTTATCCGGAAATCACCGAAGATATCGCAGGTTTAAAAAAACTCTGTAAACAATTTAGTTTCCCAAAAGGGATTGGAAGTCATGCAACACCGGAAACTCCTGGTTCTATCAATGAAGGAGGAGAACTTGGCTATAGTTTATTGCATGCTTTTGGGGCAGTTTTTGATAATCCTAGTTTAATTGCAGCTTGTGTAATAGGAGATGGGGAAGCCGAAACAGGTGCTCTTGCTACTAGTTGGCATTCGAATAAATTCTTAAATCCCATAACAGATGGTGCTGTTTTACCAATTCTTCACTTAAACGGGTATAAAATTTCAAACCCTACTGTTTTATCTCGTATTAGTGATATTGAGTTAGATGCCTTTTTAAGAGGTTGTGGTTGGGAACCTTTCTATGTGAGTGGACAGGATTCTTTAAAAATACATGAAGATATGGCAACCGTTATGGATACTGTAATTGAAAAAATAAAAGCAATTCAAAATCATGCTCGCAAGACGAATAACTCAGAAAGAGCCATTTGGCCAATGATTGTTTTACGTACTCCAAAAGGTTGGACAGGTCCGAAAGAAATTGATGGCAAAAAAATTGAAGGAAGTTTTCGGGCTCATCAAATTCCTATTGAAGTGACGAAAGAACATCCAGAAAGTTTAGAACGTCTAGAAGAATGGTTAAAAAGTTATCATCCCGAAGAACTCTTTAATAAGGATGGTCGTTTAAAAAAATATTATAAAGATTTAGCACCGGTTAGTTTTGAACGAATGGGTGCAAACCCAAATGCCAATGGTGGATTACTAACAATTCCTTTAAAGAAGCCAGATTTTAAAAAATATGGTGTTCAAGTTTCAAAACCGGGTCGTGTGATAGCACAAGACATGAGTGAACTGGGCGTTTATATTAAAGATTTAATTGAACTCAATAAAGAAAATCGTAATTTTCGTATGTTTAGTCCAGATGAAGCTTTATCAAATCGTTTGAATCATGTATTTGAAGTTACGGACCGTAAATGGAATGCTACCATCATAAACCAAGATGAATATTTGGCCAATGATGGAGTCGTTATGGATTCCTATTTATCTGAGCATGCCTGCGAAGGATGGTTAGAGGGGTATTTATTAACCGGAAGATTTGGTTTTTTCCATAGTTATGAAGCCTTTGTTCGAGTGGTCGATTCTATGGTAAGCCAACACGCTAAATGGCTTAAAATGGCCAAAGAAGTTTCATGGCGCAAACCAATTCCTTCTTTAAATCTCCTTCTTACTAGTCATGTATGGCAACAAGACCATAATGGATATACACATCAAGACCCAGGATTTTTAAATCATATCATGACCAAAAAAGCAAGTATTGTAAGGGCTTATCTACCACCCGATACGAATACTTTAATCTCTTGTTTTAATCATATTATTGATACCAAGGATTATGTCAATGTTTTAATTGCCAGCAAACATCCAAAACCACAATGGCTTTCGATGGAAGAAGCAGATAAACATTGTACCCAAGGGATTGGCATTTGGGGATTTGCCAGCAACGATAAAAATAGTGAACCCGATGCCGTAATTGCCACTTGTGGAGATATGCCAACCCTTGAAGGACTTGCTGCCACTAGTATTTTAAGAGAATACATTCCAAAATTAAAAACCCGTTTTGTTAATGTCGTCGATTTAATGAAAATACAATCCGAAAGTTTACATCCCCATGGATTATCCGATAAAGACTATGATTTGATATTTACAAAGGATAAACCTATTATCTTTGCTTTTCATGGCTATCCAAATTTAATCCATGAATTAACCTATCGAAGAACCAATACCAATTTGCATGTTCGAGGTTACAACGAAGAAGGAAGTATTACCACTCCTTTTGATATGCGTGTTTTAAATAAAGTGGACCGTTTTCACTTAGTTTTACTTCTTTTGGACCATATTTCTTCTTATCCAAAAGAAAAAGAAAAATGTCAAAAATATTGTGTTGAAATGCTTGAAAAACACGAGACTTATATTAAAGAGTATGGTATTGATATGCCTGAAGTTACCAATTGGGAATGGAAATAAAATAGAACAATAAACATTACTTTATTGCTCTATTTTTTTTAAAAGTATTACAGAATTGTGAACAAAGATTTCCTCTTCATTGGTATATTCGATAAAACCATATTCTTTTTTGTTTTCTATCCCTCCTATGCGACTTTGCAAGTTTGTCCACCTCACTTTCTATAAAAATATAGCATGTATTCGATAACTTTTAGAAAAAGTCTAAGATATTTTGTTGATATGAGGTGAAATTTGGTCATTTTACTCAATACCAATTTCTAATCTTTCTTTTAATTCCTTTTTTTTATACCTTGAAAGTAAGTTAATTTCTTTATTTTTAAAATAAATGATATTTTGATTAAAATTTACTTTTTTAATGTTCTTTAAATTGACAATACAACTTTGATGGGTTTTAAAAAAATAGTGGGGATTGTCTAACTTATTTTCAATGCTTTTAATACTTTCTTTGATTTTATAAACAAGATTTTTGGTAATAATCGAAGTATAGTTGTGGTTTAAGTCTTTTTCAAAGTATAAAATATCGTTATGAGGAATTTGATAAAGTTCGTTGTTGTAAACAAAATTAAAAGATTTATGATGGGATTGAATTTTTAAAGCGATGGAAAGTGCTTTTTTCATATTATCGAAAAATGTTTTATCTTTTTTAACCACTGCAATGGCTAAGATTGGACTATCGAAGGCTTTGTTCTTTAGTTCTTCTTTTTTCGTTGTTAAAATAATGGAACTGGTCCAATCCCCATTGGTGCGAATTTTTTTGGCTAATTCCAATCCAGATTTTATCGTGTCCATATCTAAAATATAAATATTTTTGCCAACCAAGTTGTTTATTTTTTCCTGTATTTCTCTTGTATATTTAGAAACAACCATAATTTGATATTTATCATTACTTTCGTAAAAACGCGTAGAAATCATTTGTTTTGTATATTCTTGAAATTTTTTGGATTGTTCATATAAAATGAAATTTAACAATTTGACCATCACCTTTTATGTTACTTTTTTCAGTTTAACAGATATCAATTTTTTTCTAAAAAAAGGTGTTTCTAAAAAGATTTTTTTGGTTTTATTTTTTATAGAAAAATGAAATGGTTTTCCATCTATTCATTTTAAACAAGAATTGGCTTTTTCCTTTTCTTGGAGTAAAATATAGATAGGTGATAGTATGAATTGTAAACGATGTGGATTTCCCTTACCCTCTAGTGGATATGTTTGTACCAATTGTGGAACCATGATGGATAGTGAACAAATTAAGATGCAAAAGGAAAGAATGGCAACGAATCCAAATTCAATGTTCGCTCAACCTTATCAAAAGAAGGAAGTTCTTTATCAAAAAAGAGAAGAGGATAAGAAAAAATATACAGGAATTCTTTTCTTGATAATGATTGTTCTTCTTCTGCTTTTAATTAGAATCTTTGTTTATTTTTAAAAATTTCGGAAATAATAGTTCTAAGGTGATGTTATATGGGACTATTTTTTTTATGTATTAAGATTTTTTTTGCTCGCATTTTAGATGTGACCATTGGTACAATCCGGGGAATGCTTATGCCTAAAGGAAAACCAATGTTCATTGCCGTTTTGGCTTTTTTAGAAGTATTTATTTGGTTTTTAGTGGCCAGAGAAGCTTTGATTACCAAAGTAGAAAGTATTTTTGTACCCATCTCTTATTCTTTAGGGTTTGCAACAGGTACCTTTATCGGTTCTTTTATTGCAACGCATTTTATTAACGGAATTGTTGGTGTTCAAGTGGTAGTAGAAAAAGATTTTAAAGGACTTTTAAATACCGTACGTAAACATGGATATAAATTTTCTGTGATTGATTTAAAGGATGACTACGAAGGAAATCAACGGGATATGCTTTTTTTTCAAGTTAATAAAAAGAATGTAAAAAAATTAATTGCTCTAATTAAAAAATTTGATGAAAATGCCTTTATCGTTGTAAATGATACCAAAATGGTCCAAAATGGTTTTATAAAATAGTTAACTTTTTTTCATGTTGAGGATAAGACCAATACATAAAAAATAGACAATCATATTAGAACCACCATAAGACAAAAAGGGAAGCGGAATCCCCATGATGGGAAGAAAACCTAAATTCATAAGAATATTTTCGATTTGTTGAAACAAGAAAAGGTATAAAAAACCATGCAAAAAGGCTTTGTATTCTATTGTTTTCGTTTTAATAAAACAATGGACAAAAAAGAGATTCAGAATAAGAAAGCAGAGTAAAAGAAGAATACCTCCAAGAAAACCAAAAATAGATAAAGAAAGACTAAAAACAAAATCAGTTGGAAATTCTGGAACATAAAGAATTTCTTTTTTTATACCATGCCCAAATACTCCAGCATTGCCAATCGTTGTTAAAGCATTTTCTAATTGTAAACTACTTTTATCTTGAAAATGAATTAATCGGTCCATGCGGTAAAAAAAACTAGTACCAAATAGTTGAATAAAAAAATCTTGTTGATAAAAATAAAGATAAAGAAAAGTACCACCAAAAAGAAGAATAAATAAGAAAGCCAAAAGAAACCAACGCTTTTTAATTTTCGCCATAACGAAAGTAGAGAGAAGAAGCAAACCATAAAAAAGAATTGCTCCGGTATCTGGCTCTAAAAAGACTAGTAAACTTGGGATAAGAGTCACTATCGTACATTTTAAAATAAACTTTCCTTCTTTTTTTTCTTTTTGTCTACAAAATTCTTTTAATAATTTGGATAGATAAAGAAGAAGCGCTATTTTCATAAATTCACTCGGTTGAAAATGAAAAAATTTAAAATCGAACCACGCTTTTGCCCCATTGATATCTTTACCCAAAAACAAAACAAGAAGTAAAAGAAGATTGCCTAGTAAATAAAAATAAAAACTATAGGAAAAGAGAAATTGACTTTTGATATATCTTAAGAAAAAGAGTAAGAAAAACCCAATGCCGAACCATAAAATTTGTTTGGCAAAGTGTCCTAAGTAGATGTCTTTAATGAATCTTGCTTGGTACATACAAAAAAGACTCGCTATCATTAAAAAAACGAGCGGAATAAAAAAAACTAGATTGTATTTGTCTATAAATTTTTTCATATTTTTAGTATGCAACAAAATAAAAAATTAATCATAAAATGTAGGGAGGTGTTCTATATGAATAAAAAATTACCAAGCGTTTATCCTGTTCCCATTGATAAAAAATTAAAGAATAATGAAGAAGTTTTTCAAAGTAGTCTTGAAGATGTCCGTACGAGCCCCCTTACCATCAAAGAAATTAACGAAATTTTTAATGCTAAAGACCATGTATACAAAACAAAAGTAAAATTAACAACTAAAAATGGTGTAAAAACTGTTGAAGTAGTGGGCTTAAGCCGTAATAACCTTTTAACTTTGGATGGACAAACCATTAATATCGATACAATTTTAGACATAAAAAAAGTGTAGGTGTACACTTAAATTAAATCATCGATGTATTTTTTTAATTGGCGAGCATTTTTACCAAAGATAATCTTTAATTGATTGTCAATTTCAACGATTCCTTTAGCTCCCAATTTTTGAATGGCCTCTTTATCAACGATAGAAACATCTTTTAAAATAACCTTAAAACGCGACATGTTACATTCAGCATTAATAATATTGTCTTTTCCACCTAAGTAATTGATAAGTTTATTTGCTTCAACACTAAAGTCTCTTTTCATAAGTTTAATGACTACTAAAGAGATAATTCCTAAAATCAGTAAAATAATTAGATATTGAATCCATGTATCCATTTTTCTTCACCTATCCTAATTATACAACAAAATCGTATTTTTTAAAACCTTTTTAAATTTAAGAACTATTTTCTTAAAATATCATAAATTATTAATGAGAATACATGAAAGGGTGAATGATATGTGTAATAAAGAACAAACATGCGATAATACAAGTTGTATTGCTGAAATTCTAAACGTAATTTTAGTCCTTCAACAAAATGCTTGCCCAGAGAGCTGTTTAGATTCTTGCGACCGACCAATGCTAGGTGGAGGACCAAATTGTCTTATTTGTAATACTAGACCAATCATGCTTTACACTTGCTGTGGAAACGGAACTCCTTGGAGCATGCCAACTACCAAGGATTCAACTGCCACTTGTACCGATGCAAGTACCACATGCTCAAATGTTTTTAGAGTAGAGAAAGTGGATGGCAATTGCTGTACTTGTCGTGTACTGGCCGATAATCCGGATACAACAAGTTTAAATCCGTATGTTGCTACAAGTTCATTTTTTACAATTAGTCTAGATTGCATTTGTGCAATTCGTTGCCTAACCGATACATTTGTAGAATGTGTATAAAGACCTTTTGGTCTTTTTTTTTGAAAGCTTTGGAATACAAAATTGACATCTATTCTTTTTCGTGTTATCTCTTATAACAGAGGTGAATCGAAATTGATTATTCGTGAAAACTATTTAAAAAAAATAAGACCTTTTTATGATGTGGATTTAATTAAAATAATCACAGGAATTTTGGGATGTGGAAAAACAATTACTTTTTTACAAATTATGGACGAAATACAAGCAAAAGGCGTAGACAAGGAAAATATTATTTATCTTAATTTTGAATTAAAAAAGTATTCTTTTCTTCAAAATGATAATGATTTATACCAATATATTAAAGAAAATATGAAAAACAAAAAAAAGTATTATATCTTTTTGGACGAAATACAAAATGTGGTAAAATGGGAATTAGCAATTAATTCTCTTAAAGCAGAATATAATGATAAAATATCTATTTTTATCACCGGCTCCAATAGTGATTTATTATCTAGTGAACTTGCTACTCATATAGCAGGACGATATGTAAGTTTTCAAATACGTCCCTTTACTTTTGAAGAAGTCTGTGAATTTAAAAAACGAAAAGATAAAAATAAATACGAATTAGAAAGTGAATTTGAAGACTATTTATTATGGGGTGGTATGCCTCAAAGACTCATTTTTAAAGAAGTAGAAGAAATAAGAGTCTATTTAACAGATTTACTGAATTCCATTATTATTAAAGATATTATTGAAAGATTTAAAGTAAAAGATAGTGATTTGTTTAATCGTATTTTAGAATACATTATCACAACACCATCGCAAATTTTTTCCGTAGAAAGTATTCAAAAATATTTTGAATCGGAAAATAGGAAAGTAACCAAAAATACCATTTATAATTATTTAGATTATTTATGTAAAACTTTTCTAATTCAAAAAGTAGAACGTTATGATGTTAGAGGCAAGAAAATACTACAAGGAAAATTTAAGTATTATCTAACGGATTTAGGATTAGGACAAATTATGAATACTTCTAAAAAGGTACAATTAGGAGCTTATTTAGAAAATGTAGTGTATAATGAATTAATTTATCGTGGGTATGATGTCAAAATAGGAACACCTAATAAAGGTGAAATAGATTTTATTGCTGAAAAAGATGGCTTAAAAGAGTATTATCAAGTATGTTTGTATGTAGGAGAAGACGAAAAAATAATTGATAGAGAATTTAATACTTATAAAAATATAAAGGATAATTATCCTAAATACGTCATTTCTATGGATAAATTTGATTTATCAAGAGATGGAATTATTCACAAAAATATTATTGATTGGTTACTCCATAAGTAGTTCCCTTTGAGTTTGCCCTTTTTGGAAGTAGATATAAAATTGAAGCACTAAACGCCATTTTTCGAATGATGAAAAATGGCGT